>NZ_JAGHQV010000070.1:0-16224 GCF_017744175.1 Thalassotalea sp. G20_0
AATCGAATTTCTTCCCTAAGGGAGTCTGAAAGCCTGCGACCGTCAATATTGTTCATTACTGCCTCATCTATGAAGGCGGTGATAATACCATACGACAGTAGCTACCTATAATAGGTGTAGATCAATATGTGCTTTTCAAGCGGGTTTTTATCATTGTTACCTGAGTCCAGATAAAATCTGGCACAGAATACCATGACTCCCCAGAGAGACATCGATATATCTTGCTGAGAGCGTTGAGAGTTTTTACTGATTCTACCGACAAGAGAATCGAACGTAGATTGAACCAGGCTCAGCTCAATGGGCTCACCCAGTTTCGCCACAGCCCACAGCAGGTTGGCAATATTTTGAGGAATAAAGTGGTTTTCCTCTTCTTTTGATTTGGCTTTGGTTTTCACATGGTACAACAGCGCGGGCACGACTTCTTTGGGCATCGCTGTCTTCTCCAGCTCCAGCCCGTTGCTCACCAGTTTCGCCAAGGCCCATATCAGGTTGGTGATTTGCTGAGTATTAAAGTGGTCTTTGTATTCTTTTGATTCGGTTTTGGTTTTCCCACAGAGCAGCAGCGTGACGACGGCTTCTTTGAGCTTCGGTGTTTTCTCAAGTTTCAGCCCGTTGTCCACCAGTTTCGCCAGGGCCCACAGCAGGTTGGCGATATGCTGAGGAATAAAGTGGTCTTTCCCTTCTTTTGATTCGGCTTTGGTTTGTACATGGGGCAACAGCGCGGCCACAGCCTCTTTCAGCTTCGGCGTCTTCTCCAGCACCAGCCCATTGTCCACCAGTTTTGCCGAGGCCCACAGCAGGTTGGCGATACCTTGTACATCAATATCACTGGTTTCAGTTTGTTGGTTGCACTTAAGGATTAATGCATCAAGTAACGTTGACAGTAAAGCGGCTTGAGTTTCCCCATACCCCTCATTCATGTATTTATGAGGGGTAAAAACACCCGCGGACGTAAATGAATGCAGCGTTGTTGTCAGACTTCGCCAGGACCACCCGGGTGTCACTTTAAAAGCGTGCAACAATGGTATCAGTTGGCGTTGTTCACTATGATTTAATGGTCGTTCTGACCCTGATGTGTACCGTTTGATTGAGCAGGCAAATTGACCATGATTTCTACCATCATAAGTAGCTGGCCATATGGAATCGAATATTTCTGGCTACTTGGGCTGGTACTATGCGAGGCACAACGGAGGGAGCATAGCCGTAGCTATGTGACCGGAGTTGTAACGAAGCAGAGTGCCAGCACAAGGAGTCAGAAATATATGATTTCATATGGTTAGCTACTTAGCAGCCACCATAACGAGCCGATATCCTCGCCAGCCAGTCGATTTTTTCTGGTGTGATGAGAGCATTAAAACCATGAACAGGTTTTATTGAATGTCCTGATGGATCGTTAGCAAAGCAGGCGTCAGAAGCAGGATGACATTCATTACGCTTCCGGAGATAGGGGCGTGGCGCACCCACCTGCCTGACTGTGCCATACCTGTATTGCCCACTCCCTGAAGCACCGGCATGATCATCCGGTTGTTTATAATCATTACCTGAAGTTGTGTATTTCCAACTTATACCTGCACCGCCTCTATCCATATTTATATTTCATTGATTCATGGAAAATATAAAAAGTAGACTGCTGTCTTGTTTATAGTTCATCTTGCTTAAATGTCTAAAAGATTAATTAGTGCTTGTGTAAATAAGTTTTTACCAACTTTTTTCTCTTCCTTTTTCTTTTTGGTTTACCTGTTTGCTCTTCTGAATACTCTTGGGCAGTAAAATAACAGTCATCTGAAAATTGCCCTCCATCATCGGCAGTACAATATGCCTCGTCTGCCGCCCACTCGCCGCTGTTAAGTGACACAGAGCCCTGAGCCTCTGGCAGGACGGCTAACTTTGTCTTTATTTGCTCAATAACTATGTTCATTGAATCCTGTTGCCAAAGCTTGTTCACCGGGATTTCAATGACCTCAAATCCTAATTTTTGCAATAGAGCGATTTTCAGCAACGTCGAGCCATTCCTGGTTTTGAAATCACCACTCACGTAATGGGAAGGTCCCTGAATGTCAATAACCGTGTTGTAATCTGGCAGTAGCAGGTCAACCGGAGGTAATGAGTTCAGACTCTTTTCTTCTTCAATCTTCAAAGACGGCAAGTGCGATTGGAGGTGATCACGGAAGGTGGATTGAGATTGTGAAATGATTGTCCTGTAATCAGGAATGACCGGACACGCTCTCCCAAGCCAACCTGCGACCATGGCAATGATGGATTGATCCTCTATATTGTCTGGAAATGTATTTTCCAGGCGAGAAAACAGGTCATCTATGTGCTTTTCAAGGGAGTATTTATCATTACTGCCTGATTCCAGATAAAATCTGGCACTGAATACCATGACTCCCCAGAGAGATATCAATATATCTTGCTGAGAGGGTTCAGGGTTTTTACTGATTCTGTCGACAAGAAAGTCGAACATGGATTTAACCCGGTTCAGCTCAATGGCCTCACCCAGTTTCGCCACAGCCCACAGCAGGTTGGTGATATGCTGAGGAATAAAGTGGTCTTTCTCTTCTTTTGATTCGGCTTTGGTTGCCACTTGGGACAACAGCGCAGCCAAGGCCTCTTTGAGCTTCGGTGTCTTCTCCAGCTCCAGCCCATTGTCTACCAGTTTTGCCACAGCCCAAAGCAGGTTGGCGATATGCTGAGGAATAAAGTGGTCTTTCTCTTCTTTTGATTCGACTTTGGTTTTCACATGGGGCAACAGCACGGCCACAGCCTCTTTGAGCTTCCGTGTCTTCTCCAGCTCCAGCCCGTTGTCTACAAGTGACGCCAAGGCCCACAGCAGGTTGGCGGTACCTTGAGTATTGAAGTGATCTTTCTCTTCTATTGATTCGGCTTTGGTTATCACATGAGGCAACAGCGCGGCCACAGCCTCTTTGAGCTTCCGTGTCGTCTTCAGCTCCAGCCCGTTGTCCACCAGCTTCGCCAGGGCCCAAAGCAGGTTGGCGATATGCTGAGGAATAAAGCGGTCTTTCTCTTCTATTGATTCAGCTTTGGTTACCACATGGCACAACAGCAAGGCCACGACCTCTTTAAGCTTCGGTGTCTTCTCCAGCTCCAGCCCGTTGTTCACCAGCTTCGCCACGGCCCACAACAGGTTGGCGATTTGCTGAGGAAAAAAGCGGTCTTTTTCTTCTTTTGATTCAGCTTTGGTTTGCAAATGGGCCAACAGCGCGGCCATGGCCTCTTTGATCCCCGCTGTCTTCTCCAGCTCCAGCCCGTTGTCCACCAGTTTCGCTACTGCCCACAACAGGTTGGTGGCATTCTGTCGCTTGAATTGATCTTTCTCTTCTTTTGATTCGGCTCTGGTTTTCACATGGGGCAACAGCGCGGCCACGGCCTCTTTGAGCTTCGGTGTTTGCTCCAGCCCGTTGTCCACCAGTTTCGCCACGGCCCACAGTAGATTGGCGACTTCCTGTGGCTTGAAGTGGTCTTTCTCTTCTTTTGAGTTGGCTTTGGTTGTCACTTGGTACAACAACGCGGCCACGGCCTCTTTGAGCTTCGGTGTTTGCTCCAGCTTCAGCCCGCTGCCCACCAGTTTCGCCACGGCCCACAGCAGGTTGGCTACTTCCTGTGGCTTGAAGTGGTCTTTCTCTTCTTTTGATTGGGCTTTGGTTGTCACTTGGTACAACAACGCGGCCACGGCCTCTTTGAGCTTCGGTGTTTGCTCCAGTTTCAGCCCGTTGTCCACCAGTTTCGCCATGGCCCACAGCAGGTTGGCGACTTCCTGTGGGTTGAAGTGGTCTTTCCCTTCTTTTGAGTTGGCTTTGGTTGTCACTTGGTACAACAACGCGGCCACGGTCTCTTTGAGCTTCGGTGTTTGCTCCAGTTTCAGCCCGTTATCCACCAGTTTCGCCACGGCCCACAGCAGGTTGGCTACTTCCTGTGGCTTGAAGTGGTCTTTCTCTTCTTTTGATCTGGTTGTCACTTGGCACAACAACGCGGCCACGGCCTCTTTGAGCTTCGGTGTTTGCTCCAGTTTCAGCCCGTTGTCCACCAGTTTCGCCACGGCCCACAGCAGGATGGCAATATGCTGAGGCATAAAGTGATCTTTTTCTTCTTTTGATTCGGCTTGGGTTTGCAAATGGGGCAACAGCAAGACCACGGCTGCTTTGAGCTTTGCTGTCTTCTTCACATCCAGCCCATTGTCCACCAGTTTTGCCGAGGCCCACAGCAGGTTGGCGATACCTTGTACATTAATATGACTGACTTCTGTTTTTTGGTTGCACTTAAGTATTAATGCATCAAGTAAAGTTGACAGAAAAGCAGCTTGAGTTTGCCTATCCCCCTCATTCATGTATTTATGAGGGGTCAAAGCACCAGCTAAAGTCAATGAATGAAGTGTTGTTATCAGACTTCGCCAGTTCCACCCCGGCGTCACTTTAAAATCGTGTAACAATGGTATCAGTTGACGTTGTTCACTATGATTTAATGGCCGTTTTGACCCTGATGTATACTGTTTGATTGAACTGGCAAATTGACCATGATTTCTACCATTATAGCGGTCGCCATAACGAGCAGATCCCTCCGCCAGCCAATCCATTTTTTCTGGTGTGATGAGGGCATTAAAACCATGAACAGGTTGTATTGAATGTCCTGGTGGATGGTTATCAGAACAGGCATCAGAAGCAGGATAAAATTCATTACGCTTCCGGGTATAGCGCAGTGGCACATTCACCTGTCTGACTGTGCCATGCCTGTATCGCCCACTCCCTGAAGCACCGGCATGATCGTCCGGTTGTTTATAATCATTACCGGATGTCATGTATTTCTGACTTATACCAGCACCGCCTCTATCCATATTTATATTTCATTCGTTCATGGAAAATATAAAAAGTAGACTGCTGTCTTGTTTATAGTTCATCTTGCCTGAGTGTCTATAAACTCTGGTTTAATTAATGCTCATGTAAATAAGTTTTACCGGCTTTTCTTCTATTCTTTTTTCTTTTTGGTTTATCTGTCTGCTCTTCCAAATACTCTTCGGCAGTAAAATATGCCTCATCTGCCAACTCCTCGTCCCTGTTAAATGACACAGAGCCACGAGCCTCTGGCGGGACGGCTAACTTTGCCTTTATTTGCTCAATCACTGTTTTTATTGAATTCTGCTTCACAAGCTTGTTCACCGGGATTTCAATGACCTCAAATCCTGATTTCTGCAGCAGGGCAATTTTCAGCAACGTCGAACCATTCCTGGTTTTGAAATCACCACTCACGTAATGAGAAGGTCCCTGAATGTCGATAACCAGATTGTAATCTGGCAGTAGCAGGTCAACCGGAGGTAATGAGTTCAGACTCTTTTCTTCTTCAATCTTCAAAGACGGAAGGCTTGATTGCAATTGATCGCGGAAGGTGGATTGAAATTGTGAAGTGGTTGTCTTGTATTCAGGGATGACCGGACACACTCTTCCAAGCCAGTTTGCGGCCATGGCAATGATGGATTGATCCTCTGAATTGTCCGGGAATGTATTATCCAGGTGAGAAAACAGGTCACCCAGGTGCTTTTCAAGCGAACTTTTATTATTAGTGCCATCATAAAGATAAAATCTGGCACAAAATGCCATGACTCCCCAGAGAGACATCAATATATTTTGTTGAGAGAACCGGAGGTCTTCACTGATTCTGCCAACAAGAGAATCGAACGTAGATTTAACCAGGTTCAGCTCAATGGCCTCACCCAGTTTTGCCACGGACCGCAGCAGGTTGGCGATATGCCGGGGACTAAACTGGTCTTTCTCTTCTTTTGATTCGGCTTTGGTTTTCACATGGGGCAACAGCACGACCACGGCCTCTTTAAGCTTCGGTGTTATCTCCAGCTCCAGCCCATTATCCATCAGTGTCGCCAGGGTCCACAGCAGGTTGGTGACTTCCTGTGGCATGAATTGGTCTTTCTGTTCTTTTGATTCGGCCTGGGTTGTCACATGGGGCAACAACGCGGCCACGGCCTCTTTGAGCTTCGGTGTTTTCTCCAGCTCCAGCCCTTTGTCCACCAGTTTCACCAAGGCCCACAGCAGGATGACGGTAGTTTGAGTGTTGAAGCGGTCTTTCTCTTGTTTTGATTCGGCTTTGTTTTTCACATGGAGCAACAGCGAGGCCACGGCCCCTTTGAGCTTCGCTGTCTTATCCAGCTCCAGCCCATTGTCCACCAGTTTCGCCATGGCCCACAGCAGGTTGGCGATATGCTGGGCATTAAAGTGGTCTTTCTCTTCTTTTGACTCGGCTTTGGTTTTCACATGGGACAACAGCGCGGCCAAGGCCTCTTTGAGTTTCGCTGTCTTCTCCAGCTCCAGTCCATTCTCCACCAGTTTCGCCACGGCCCATAACAGGTTAGCAATATTCTGAGGAATAAAGTGGTCTTTCTCTTTTGATTTGGCTTTGCTTTTCACCTGGGACAACAGCGCGGCCACGACCTCTTTGAGTTTCGCTGTCTTCTCCAGCTCCAGTCCATTCTCCACCAGTTTCGCCACGGCCCATAACAGGTTGGCAATATGCTGAGAAATAAAGTGGTCTTTCTGTTCTTTTGATTCGGCTTTGGTTTTCACAAGTGGCAACAGCGCAGCCACGACCTCTCTGAGCCTCGGCGTCTTCTCCAGCTCCAGCCCATTGTCCACCAGTTTCGCCAAGGCCCACAGCAGGTTGGCGACTTCCTGTGGCTTGAAGTGGTATTTCTCTTCTTTTGATTCGGCTTTGGTTTTCACATGGGGCAACATCGCCACCACGGCTTCTTTGAGCTTCGGTGTCTTCGCAAGCTCCAGCCCGTTGTCCACCAGTTTCGCCAGGGCCCACAGCAGGTTGGCGGTACCTTGAGAATTAAAGTGGTCTTTCTTTTCTTTTGATTCGGCTATGGTTTTCACATGAGGCAACAGCGCGGCCAAGGCCTCTTTGAGTTTCGCTGTCTTCTCCAGCTCCAGTCCATTCTCCACCAGTTTCGCCACGGCCCATAACAGGTTGGCAATATGCTGTGGAATAAAGTGGTCTTTCTCTTTTGATTCGGCTTTGCTTTTCACATGGGACAACAGCGCAGCCACGGCCTCTTTGAGTTTCGCTGTCTTCTCCAGCTCCAGTCCATTCTCCACCAGTTTCGCCACGGCCCATAACAGGTTGGCAATATGCTGAGGAATAAAGTGGTCTTTCCGTTCTTTTGATTCAGCTTTGGTTTTCACAAGTGGCAACAACGCAGCCACGACCTCTCTGAGCCTCGGCGTCTTCTCCAGCCCATTGTCCAGCAGTTTCGCCAGGGCCCATAGCAGGTTGGTGACTTCCTGTGGCTTGAAGTGGTCTTTCTCTTCTTTTGATTCGGCTTTGGTTTTCAAATGTGGCAACATCGCCACCACGGCTTCTTTGAGCTTCGCTGTCTTCGCAAGCTCCAGCCCGTTGTCCACCAGTTTCGCCAGGGCCCACAGCAGGTTGCTGATACCTTGTGCATCAATATCACTGGCTGCGTTTTTTTGGTTGCACTTACGTATTACTGTATCTAGTAAAGTTGACAGTAAAGATGCTTGAGTTTCCTTAACCCCTTCCTCCAGGTATTGATGAGGGGTAAAAACACCCGCTGACGTCAATGAATGAAGCGTTGTCGTCAGACCTCGCCAAGCCCACCCGGGTGTCGTTTTAAAATCGTGCAACAATGGTATCAATTGGCGTTGTTCACTATGATTTAAAGGTCGTTTCAAAGCGGATGTGTATCGTTTAATTGAAGTGGCAAATTGACTGTGTTTTTTTCCATCATAGTAATCACCGTGACGAGCAGATAGCCTCACCAGCCAATCCATTTTTTCTCGTATATTGAGCGCATTTAATTCATGAACTGGTTTTACTGAGTGTCCTGGTGGATAGTAAGAAGAGCATACGTCAGAAGTATTATAAAATTCATTACGCCTCGGGATGTAGGGTAGAGCATGCCCCTGCCTGACCGTGCCCTGCCGGTATCGCCCACTCCTTGAAAAACCGGGATGATCATCCGGTTGTTTATAATCATTACCTGATGTTGTGTCTTGCCAACTTATACCATCAGCGCCTCTATTCATGATTATTCCTGAATTCAAGCTGAAAAGAATATAAAAAGTAGACTACTGTTCTGTCCAGGGCTCATTATTCAGAAGGGTCACCAGTTACCGTATGATAAAGCTGATAACGGATTTGATGACCGGCGACCGGCATCACCAGGCAGCAGTTTGAACGTATCAATGGAGCAGACAACCATGCCGGAGCTACCAGAAGTTGAAACTACCCGGCGAGGCATTAAGCCTCATATTGAAGGTCACACCATTCAGGAAATCATCGTCCGTGAACCCAGACTCCGCTGGCCGGTGCCTGACAATATCAATCAAATCCTCAGTGGCAAGACAATCAGGCAAGTAAAAAGAAGGGCAAAGTATCTGCTGCTGGATACCGGGTCAGGCCACCTGATTCTGCACCTGGGGATGTCCGGCAGCCTGAGGGTGATAAAAACCAATACACCTCCGGAAAAACACGACCATATTGATATTCTGCTGACCGATGGCCAACGGTTAAGATACACAGACCCTCGCCGCTTCGGCGCTGTTCTCTGGTCTGCACGCCCTCTCCATGAACATAAGCTGCTCAAGCATTTGGGGCCTGAGCCGCTGGACAGTGAGTTCACGGCCCGGCGTCTATGGCAAATGTCCCGGGGCAGAAGCCAGTCTGTCAAGACGTTTATCATGGACAATAAAGTAGTGGTAGGTGTCGGTAACATTTATGCCAGTGAAGCGTTGTTCAAAGCCGGGATAAGGCCTGACCGGGCCTGTGGCAAAATCTCTCTGAGCCGCTATGAACGGTTAGTTGACGCCATCAAAGAGACTCTGGCCAAAGCCATTGAACAAGGCGGTACCACCTTGCGTGATTTTGTCGGGGGAGATGGCAAACCCGGTTACTTTAAACAGGAGCTGGCGGTTTATGGCCGGGCAGGTCAGCCGTGCATAAAGTGCGGCAAAACCATTAAGGAAATAAAACTGGGGAACCGCAGCAGCTGTTATTGTGCTCATTGCCAGCGGTGATGAACTAAAGTATGTCTCTTTACTTAAGGGAAGGTATGATTTGCGATTTATGATGCTTGTCTGAACCCAGAGGTTAACAATGAGCAACTATCAACGTAGCTCGGACAGTAAACTGGTCTATTCCACCGATGTTGGTCGAATCAAGGAAGAAACCAACCCGCCAGAAGTGGTGGGCGATGGCAACGTGCGGGTCCGCCCGGAGAAAAAAGGGCGAGGCGGTAAACTGGTCACCGTCATCAGCGGGCTGCCACTGTCAGGTAATGAACTGAAAGCGTTGGCCAAGCAGTTAAAGAAGCGCTGTGGCGGCGGGGGTGCAGTTAAAGAGGGTAATATTGAACTTCAGGGAGACCATGTTGATATCATGGTTGACCATTTGAAAAAAGCGGGTTTTGATGCCAAACGATCCGGTGGGTAGCAGACACCGGTTGGCTACAGAATAAGCCAGCCGGTGAAGGTTAATCAACAGGTTTTCAGCCGGTCAGCATAAGCCTGCAGCTCTGTGCCCAGTTGCTTGATCAGTGGATCGTCATTATCTCTGGTCATCTCCAGGGCGGAAATCTCAATAAAACTGGCCACTGACACGGTTGCAGCCCGGGTTTGCTGACAGGCATCAAGAATGTTACGCACAATTCCCAGCGTTTTCGTTCTTTGTTCCTGCAGTTGACCGGTGAACAGCTGGTTGTACCATTTTGCCGAGGTGCCGCTTTCCAGCGATGCCATGGCCTGCACAAGCGCTTGCGGAATATCAACGTTACTGATCCCGGTCTGAGCTGCATCGGGCTCCTCTATACAGGTCCGGGCTTCAAGAAACAGCGCGATGATCTTACTGGTCTGGTCGTTGGCCAGAGACTTCTCCGTAATTGCTTTCTGAATGTATGTCCGGCACCCGGCAATAGCTTGCTTTGCCTGTGCGTTTACCGGCGACTGATCGGTGATTTTCTGTAGTTCAGTATCTATGTTTTTCAGTAGCGTTTCCTGCCGGATATCGGCGCAAGCCAGTGTTTCCGTCAGTTGTCTGCTGAGTTGGGTGAGAATCTTCGAGTGTTCAGACTGGCTGTTTTCGCATTCGCTGTTGATGTTTTCTGCCTGCTTCCGGATTAACCCCGTGGTCTTGTAATAATCCGAATACTTTGTGAGTACGACGTCGGTTAACTGCTTATGCGCCTGGCTGGTTTCAGCCGGGCGATAACCATTGATTTCTGACGTCAGCTGTTCCGGTATTGTGGTTATCAGACAGTCAAAAGCGGCCGCTCCCGACATCAGACACGCCAGCTTCTGTTCATCGCCAATCACTTTGAACGCCTCAATCATCTCTGCCAGGCGAGCCTGTTCATCGGCTTTCTGGCGGGCAAACATCTGCAACAGTGCCTGAGTCTCATGGGGTTTATTCACCACATTGAGTGTTTTTTTCAGGTGGGTTGGCGAGGTGAATATCGGGCCATAGACATTGATAAACTGCTGATCAAAAACCTGATCTTCAGCATTTTCTCCAGACTGGCATAGCAGCTGTCCAACGTCTTTAAATTTATTCAGTACCGTTTTTTGTGTTAACGGTGTGGGGCCATCCAAAAGCAGCTTACGACACAGCAGGTTTAACAAATGGTATCGGCTATTGCCCTGGTCAGGTGTCAGCTCTGTTAATAGCTGCCAGACTTCACCAGGCAATTTTTTATCGAAGGAAGCCAGTTTGCCAATGGCCTTGTCGATTTGAGTCAACACCTCCAGGGAAAGCTCCGGCTCGTTAGCAGTTGAAACACTGTCCAGTAGCGCAAGGGCATCCTGACATGCTTTACAGGCTTTATCAGGGTTCATTGACAGCCGTTCGCTCTTCTGCCCGGCCGCTGACAGGAAAGGGCTGAGAGGATCATAGTGCTGATATTCCGAGGCCACGTAACGGATAACAGACTGTCTGGCTCTTTTCCCCGCCTCTGGACTGTCATTGTCGAGTGTTATTGCCAGTGCTTTTAGCTGTTGTGATACTAAATCTTCCGCTGAGTATGTCTGCTTCTGGCTCTGAGGATGTGCCAAGGGTGCAGCACGGGCTGGTTCAACCTTAATTGCGGATATCGGTTTAGCAGAGGTGCTGGCCATATTATGCAGAGCGGCTGTAACACCGGGGTTCTGTACTTGCTGCTGTAGCTCCGACGCTTCCCGTTCCAGGCGTTGACTTAACTGTTTCTGAAGTATCTGTGCCGGCTTTAAGGGTTTGGTATATCTGGTTAGCCGACTTTTGGCCTCTTTAAATACTTTTTCAACTTTTGCCAATTCATCCACCGCCGGCTGCAGCAGTTGCTCGATGGGTTCTTCTTCTGATTTTTTCCGTGTTGATGCGAGCGCTTTTTCCAGATTTTTTATCTTTTCCAGTGATGGCATTAATCCCCGAATCATGAACGCTGAGATTTCAGAGGAGTGCCGGTATAAAAAACGATCATCCATCAACAGGCTCTGGATTCTCTGGTTGTAGCAGGTCATCAGCTCATGAGCCTTTTTGTAGAGTTCTGACAGTTTTTTCCTGAGTTCACTCTTGTCGCTGATAGCAGTCGCAGGCAGTGCATTTATATCAGACAAAAGCTTGTGTTCTATGGTTCGGGAATCCTGTTCCCACGGCTCAGCGGGATACTCTTGCAGCCCCCCTTTATCAGCAGGCTCTGCCACAACCTGCCCTTTAAGCTTGCGGTGATCGGTAATCTGCTCAGACGGAGCCTTAGCCTCAGGATGGAATGGGCCATTAATGGTGACAAGCGCTTCACTACTTGAATCTTTTTGTATTTGCTCAGAATCCATGACCGTTGTCCTTTCCTTGCCTTCAGGCGTTTAACCTCTGTGTGCCAAAAAATGCCGTTTTCTGGCCTTTGATATCATCTTTATTTTGTTTGCAGTGTTACTCTGCTTAACGGGAGCCACTCATGGCTAATTACTGATAATTACTCGGCAGCGTAGCTGGATGCTGGATAACGGCTCGTCGGAAAGGGAAATCCTGTGTCAGACTGGATGCCTGTTTAAAAGGGAGCAGGAGCCTGCAGGATGTCGAGCAACCTGTTTCTGCCCGGAGTCGAGGGGTTTAAACGGGGAGTTGGCCTTGACGGCGAGTTTGGGTTGCATTCCCACGGGGAACCGTGGGAACAGGTGCCTGTGGTATATCAGAGCTTTCAGGTACGTTTCTTTGCTTTGGCTTGCAAAGCAACTTTTTCCTCATCAGACAAAAAAGCAATACTCAAGCCGTTTTCCTGTGCCTGGCGGATATCATCCTGTGTCAGCCCGGCAGCAGGCGCAGCCACCTCATATTCATGGGGCAGTTCAATGCCCTCCACCGCCGGATCGTCCGTGTTGATGGTGGCCAAAATGCCATGGTCGAGAAACTTTTTGAGTGGATGGCTCTGAATATCAGGAAACGTATTGGTCTGGATATTGGAGGTCAGGCAGGACTCAATACCGATCTTGTGTTCTGCCAGATAATCCATCAACTCAGCATCATAGATGGCTTTTACCCCATGACCTATCCGGGTTGCACCCAGCTCACTGATGGCCTGCCACATACTTTCCGGGCCAGCGGCTTCTCCGGCGTGAATGGTGATGTGCAGGCCAGCATCGCGAACCTGGCGGAAATGGTCAACAAACAGCGCTCCGGGTTTACCCAGCTCATCACCGGCAAGATCAATCGCAACCAGCTTGTCTTTGTATGCAAGGCAGGCATCCAGTTCTTTCTGGCAGGCTTCCTGGCCAAAGGTACGGCTCAAAATACCGATCAGGTTGGTTGCCACACCGAAGTCACGGCTACCGGCAGTCACGCCGTCAATCACCGCTTCAACAACACCTTCGGGGTCAAGGCCGTGGGTCATCGCCATATACCCCGGGCTGAAGCGCAGCTCGGTATAATCAATGCGGGCGTTCATGGCATCTTCGACATTTTCATACGCTATGCGGCGACAATCATCGTAGTCCGCCAGTACCTTAACGCCCCAGTCCAGCTTGCTTAAAAAACTGACCAGGTCCGGTTCCTGGCTGATGACCCGGACATGGGGAATCAGGTCTTTCAGGTTGTCTGCCGGGAGCTGGAGATTGTTCTTCCTGCCCAGATCCAGAATGGTTGCCGGTCGGA
Organism: Thalassotalea sp. G20_0; assembly: GCF_017744175.1. Classification (NCBI taxonomy): domain Bacteria; kingdom Pseudomonadati; phylum Pseudomonadota; class Gammaproteobacteria; order Alteromonadales; family Colwelliaceae; genus Thalassotalea; species Thalassotalea sp. G20_0. The sequence goes on from NZ_JAGHQV010000070.1 coordinate 13,162, forward strand.
TATTACCATCCAGATGGCGGTGGATATCGGTCAGGGGGATTGCGGGTGTAATCATGGCGTTGTACTTATTTCTATGATCAAAAGGTGAAGGGTTCTATGATACCTGATTTTTCAGAGGAAGCGTTCCCTGGGAACCTGGGTTGGAAAAAGCAAGGGGCCTGACGGTTGGTTCGGGTGTCGGCTCCTTCAGGAACCGACGCGGTTAGACCCTTTTATGGGCTGTTTGCAACAGCCTCTGGATCGTGGGAACGAGTCCATAAGAGCGATGTCCGAAATCATAATATTCCGGACATTCGACCAGATGTTAGCGGTTAAACTGCTTGAAACGCCTGATCAAACCATTGGTTGAGCTGTCCTGGTCGGTGGTTTCTTCTTTCGCACGAATTTTCTCAATCAGGCGATCACCCAGCACTTTACCCAGCTCAACGCCCCATTGGTCGAAGGGGTTAATCTGCCAGATAGTGCCCTGGACAAAGACTTTATGCTCATACATGGCAATCAATGCACCGGTGGTTTCCGGTGTGATCTTTTCAGGAACAATCATACTGTTCGGACGATTGCCCGGAATCACCTTGTGAGCAGCCAGACGTTCCACCTGGTCAGCATCCATACCAGAAGCGGTGAGTTCATCCCGCACTTCTTCCAGTGTTTTGCCCTGCATCATCGCCTGACTCTGGGCCAGGGCATTGGTAAACAGCCAGGGATGCTGTTCGCCAATCGGGTTATGAGTGGTGGCCGGGGCGATAAAGTCCACGGGAATTAACCGGGTTCCCTGATGCAGTAACTGATGGTAAGCGTGCTGGTCATTAGTACCGGTACCGCCCCAGATCACGGATCCGGTGTGGTAGGCAACGGTGCTGCCATCTTCACGGGTACGCTTGCCGTTACTTTCCATATCCACCTGCTGCAGGTGGCCCGGCAGATCTCGCAGGAAGTAGTCATAGGAGATAACAGCATGGGATTCAGCACCCATAAAGTTCTGATACCAGACACCCAGCAGACCGGCAATCACCGGCATATTTTCAGCCAGAGGAGCTGTGCAGAAGTGCTGGTCCATGGCTTCAGCGCCTTTCAGCAGACGCTCGAAGTTGTCGTAGCCGACCACCATGGAAATCAACAGGCCGATGCTGGACCAGAGAGAGTAGCGACCGCCAACCCAGTCCCACAGCGGCAGGGTGTTTTCCTGGGCGATACCAAACTGGTCAATGGCCTTCAGGTTGGTGGAGATGGCCATAAAGTGCTTACGGATATCCTGCTCGGCACAGCCCTGGGCAATCATCCAGGCTCTGGCCGCCTGGGCATTTTGCAGGGTTTCCAGGGTACCAAAGGACTTGGAGGCAACGATAAACAGCGTAGTTTCCGGATCAATTTTACCCAGAACTTCAGACAACTCGTTAGGGTCAATATTCGCCACAAAGTGATGTTCAAACCCCTTAACGTGGTAAGGGGTCATGGCATTAATCGCGGTTTTGAGCCCCAGGTAAGAACCACCGATACCAATATTCACGATATGTTTGATGGGCTTGCCGGTATGGCCAAGCCACTGTCCGGAGTGAACCTGTTCAGTCATGGCCTGCATACGGGCACGGGTTTCGCGGATCCCGGGCATGATGTCTTCACCATCCACCATCACTGGAGCATCACCGAAGCTTCTCAGTGCCGTATGAAGCACCGCACGCTTTTCCGTGTAATTGATCTTGTCACCGGCAAACATGGCGTCACGGGCTTGTGCCAGATTGGCCTGCTCCGCCAGCGTTACCAGGGATGTCATTACATCGTCGTTAATCAGGTGCTTTGAGTAATCAAGAAACAGGCCAGCAGCTTCAAGGCTGTAGCGGTCAAACCGGTTTGGATCTTCAGCAAACAGGTCGCGTAGATGGGTATTGGCCATTTGCTGCTGAAGGGCAGCCAGATCTTTGGATGCGGGCAGATGATCCAGGGCAGTTGAGTTAATCACTGTCTTGCCTCATTAGATAAGGATGGAAGGTAGGCTGGATAAGAAAGGTGGGGAATATACCTTACTTATTGATAGCGGGAAAATAGTTAGCATGATACGAGTCAACCCTATCGATTATATAAAAAGACTTTCACCACAAAGGCACAAAGACACAAAGGAAGAAAAAAAGAAATCTTTTCTTTGTGTCTCTGTGCCTTTGTGGTTCAAATTCAAATCTATCAACCTAATATCAATCCCCCTGTTCGCTTACACCACTCACCGCTTTTGTCGGCGTTTCAGGCAGTAATTGATACTCAGCAAGACACTTGATGACACTTTCCCGATAACGAGGGGGGCCCCCACAGCAAGCACTTGACTGCATATCCAGTGGGCAGCGGCGCTCAACTGTCCATGTACCGTAATTTTGTGGCTTGGGAAGCGAGGGTTTTTGCCCGCTGACAGCGTCACTTTGGGGCGCATTAGCAGAACTGCCAGCCACCTGACTTGCACAGCCGCCGTCGTACACCTTGGCTGTTGTTGCTTGCATGATAACCTCTCTATTGACCAGTCACACCCCGAACAGGCTATTCCATACCCACTCAGTAGCTACTTTGAACTGGTCGAATGGTCTGGCCGAATTACCCGCAAAGGCAACTGTGGTCGTATAACTGACGATGTTCCGCCTATCCTGGAGCGCCTGGGTATTGACCCACTTGAGTGGCTGGAGACTATGCGCTGGAATAATCGCTTTCACCGTGCGTTGGCCTCACTGAAAACTTATGAGAAAACATTGGAAAGGCTGGGTTCATGGCATGGCTGTGAGCAGGGGACTTTTTATCTCTTTCCCAGTGTTCGCCATGGTTATCGTCAGAGTCAGCCCCATGTTCGGTCAGTACATGGTACACAGGGCTGCCTGGCCGGGTGGGTTTTCCAGTGTTCGCCACGGAGTTGCTGCCTGTTGCCATACCGGCCTGGCCGTCGGCCAACGGTTCACCATGGTTATCGTCAGAGTCAGTCCCATGTTCGGTCAGTACATGGTACACAGGGCTGCCTGGCCGGGTGGGTTTTCCAGTGTTCGCCACGGAGTTGCTGCCTGTTGCTATACCGTCCTGCCCGTCCGCCAACGG
>NZ_JAGHQV010000071.1:0-16159 GCF_017744175.1 Thalassotalea sp. G20_0
GAAAATACATTCCTGCACAATGAAGAGGATCAACGCACCATTGCCCAGGCCGCAAGTTGGCTTGGCAGAGCCTGTCCGGTCGTCCCCCATTACCAGACAGCCATTTCAAAAAAACAGGCCGACTTCCGCGATCAACTCCAATTATCTATTCCATCTTTGAAGATCGAAGAAGAAAAGAGTCTGAACTCATTACCTCCGGTTGACCTGCTTCTGCCAGATCACAACATGGTGATTGAAGTTCAGGGCCCATATCATTACGTGGGTGGTGATTTCAACACCAGGAATGGTTCGACTCTGCTGAAAATCGCACTGCTGCAAAAATCAGGATTTGAGGTCATTGAAATCCCGGTTAACCAGCTTTTGAACAACGATTTAATGAAACCATATATTGATCAAATAAAGATCAGGATAGGCATCCCGCCACAGGGGCATGGCTTTGCATCACATAAAAGAGCGTGGACAGATGCTGCATACGTTACTGCCGAAGAACATTTAGAATAGCAAACCAACCCAACAAAGAGGAAGAAAACAAGCAGTCAGTAATCGCCTTCTTCCCATCATGATTCAAGTAAACTTTTCCGCAAAATGAACTTCTGAGCAGAACAGCAGTCTGCTTTTTATATTTTCATGAATTAATGAAATATAATTATGGATAGAAGTTCTGCTGGTATCAGTGGTCAATACACAAGATCAAATAACGGTTACAACCAACCGAATAGCCATGCCCCTTCTTCTGGGCATGGGCGATATAGACATGCCCCAGTCAGACAGCAGGATAGTCACCCCCTCTCTACCCCGAGATGTAATGAATTTCACCATTCTTCTGGCACACGCCCTTCTCAATATTTAATGCACCGTTCAGTAAACTCTGCTCAAGATTTTAACACCCTCCTCAAACAGGAAATAATGGATGATCTGGTGAGTAGATCGGATCATTTCGGTCATCGCTATGATGGGAGAAATCACGGGCAATATGCCAGTTCAATTAAAAAATACACGTCAGCAGCTAAAAGACATTTAAATCGAGCGGAACAAAGCCAGCTGATGCGTTTGCTACAAAATTTCACTGCAACGCGGAGCTGGAATTGGCGAAGCCTGACGACAACACTTCACTCATTTACTTCAGCGGGTGTTTTTACCCCTCATAAACCCATGAATGAACATGTTAAGCTCACTCAAGCTGCCTTATTGTCAACGCTACTTGATGCAATAATATTTAACTGCAACCTAAAACCTGAAGCCTGTGATATTGGTGCTCAGGAAATCGCTAACCTGCTGTGGGCCATGGCAAAACTGGTGGACAACGGGCAGGAGCAAACACCAGTACTCAAAGAGGCTGTGGCCGCGCTGTTGCCCCAGATAAACGCACAGAAAGCCCACTTTAAACCACAGGCTATCACCAACCTGCTGTGGGCCATGGCAAAACTGGTGGACAAAGGGCAGGAGCCGACACCAGAAATCAAAAAGGCCGTGGCCGCGCTGTTGCCCCATGTGAATGCACAGAAAGACCAGTTTATTCCTCAGCATATCACCAACCTGCTGTGGTCCATGGCGAAACTGGTGGACAACGGCCAGGAGTGGACACCAGGGCTCAACGAGGTCGTGGCCGCTCTGCTGCCCTGTGTAAAAGCACAGAAAGACCATTTTATTCCTCAGCATATCGCCAACCTGCTGTGGGCCATGGCGAAACTGGTGGACAACGGACAAGGGCAAATACAAGGGCTCAAAGAGGCCGTGGCCGCGCTGTTACCCCACGTAAATGCACAGAAAACTAACTTTAACCCCCAGGAGCTCACCAACCTGCTGTGGTCCATGGCGAAACTGGTGGACAACGGACAAGAGCAAATACAAGGGCTCAAAGAGGCCGTGGCCGTGCTGTTGCCTCAAGTGAACGCAAAGAAAAGCCAGTTTAATGCTCAGGGCATTGCCAACCTGCTGTGGGTCGTGGCGAAACTGGTGGACAACTGGCAGGAGTGGACACCCGAGCTGAACGAGGCCGTGAACGCGCTGTTGCCTCACGTGAGCGTTCAGAAAGACCAATTTATTCCTCAGCATATCGCCAACCTGCTGTGGGCCATGGCGAAACTGGGGGACAACGGGCTGGAGCGGATACCACAGCTCAAAGAGGCCGTGGCCGCGCTGTTGCCCTTCGTGAGCGCACAGAAAGCTAACTTTAAACCACAGGAAATCGCCAACCTGCTGTTGGCCATGGCGAAACTGGGGGACAACGGGCTGGAGCGGATACCACAGCTCAAAGAGGCCGTGGCCGCGCTGTTGCCCCACGTAAAAACACTGAAAGCTAACTTTAACCCCCAGGAAATCGCCAACCTCCTGTGGGCCATGACGAAACTTGTGGACAACGGACAGGGGCAGACACAAGAGCTCAACGAGGCCGTGGCCGCACTGTTGCCCCACGTGCACGCTCAGAAAGCTAACTTTAAACCACAGGCTATCGCCAACCTGCTGTGGGCCATGGCGAAACTGGTGGGCAGCGGGCAGGAGCAGATACAAGGTCTGAAAGAGGCCGTAGCCGCGCTATTGCCCCACGTGAACGCACAGAAAGCTAACTTTAAATCACAGAGTATCGCCAACCTGCTGTGGGCCATGGCGAAACTGGTCCACAACGGGCAGGAGCAGACACCCGGACTCAACAAGGCCACGGCCGCACTGTTGCCCCATGTGAGCGCACTGAAAGCTCAATTTAACCCACAGGAAATCGCCAACCTGCTGTGGGCCATGGCGAAACTGGCGGACAAAGGGCCAGAATGGACACCAGGGTTCAAAGAGACCTTGGCCGTGCTGTTGCCCCACGTGAACGCACAGAAAGACCAATTTAATACCCAGGGTATTGCCAACCTGCTGTGGGCCATTGCGAAACTGGGTGAGCTCGTTGAGCTAAACGTGGTTAAATCCACGTTCGAATCTCTTGTCCACCGAATCAGTCAAAACTCTCAGCTCTCTCAGCAGTTAATATTGATGTCTCTCTGGGGAGTAATGGTATGCTGTGCCAGGTTGTCTCTAGTTTCCAATGCCAATAAAAATAACGTGCTTGAAAAGCACATGGATGACCTGTTTACTCGCCTGGAAAATAAATCCCCGGACAATAAAGATGATCAATCCATCATGGCCCTGGCCGCCATTTGGTTTGGCAGAACGTGTCCAGTCGTCCCCCATTACCAGACCAACATTTCAAAAACCCAAGCCGACTTCCGTGATCAACTCAAATCATCTATTCCATCTTTGCAGATTGAAGAAGAAAAGAGTCTGAACTCATTACCTCCGGTTGACCTGCTTCTGCCAGATCACAACATGGTGATTGAAGTTCAGGGACCGTGTCATTACGTAGGTGGTGATTTCAAAACCAGGAATGGTTCGACTCTGCTTAAAATCGCACTGCTGCAAAAATCAGGATTTGAGGTTATTGAAATCCCGGCTAACCAGATTTTGAACAAAGATTTAATGAAACCATATATTGATCAAATAAAGATCAGGGTAAGCCCGCCACAGGGTCATGACACTGTATCACTTAAAAGAGGGTGGGCAGGTGCTGCATACGTTGCTGCCGAAGAACAAATAGCAGAGCAAACCAACCCAGCAAAGAGGAATAAAACAAACAGTCAGTAATCGCTTTCTTCCCATCATGATTCAAGTAAACTTTTCCGCAAAATGAACTTCTGAACAGAACAGCAGTCTGCTTTTTATATTTTCATGAATTAATGAAATATAATTATGGATAGAAGTTCTTCTGGTGTCAGTGATCAATACACAAGATCAGGTAATGATTACAACCAACCGAATGGCCATGCCCCTTCTTCAAGGCGTGGGCGATACAGGCATGCCACAGTCAGACAATGGGATAGTCCCCCCCGCACTGCAACGGGTCGCAATGAATTTTACCATTCTTCTGGCACACGCTCTTATCAATATCGACAGTGCCGTTCAGTAAACTCTGCTCAAGATTTTAATGTCCTCATTAAACAGGAAATAATGGATGATCTGGTGAGTCAATCGGATCGTTTAGGTCATCGCTATGATGGGAGAAATCACAGGCAATATGCCAGTTCAATTAAAAAATACACGTCAGCTGCTAAAAGACCTTTAAATCGAGCAGAACAAAGCCAGTTGATGCGTTTGCTGCAAAATTTCACAGCAACGCGGCACTGGAATTGGCGAAGCCTGACGACAACATTTCATTCATTTACTTCAGCGGGTGTTTTTACCCCTCATAAACCCATAAATGAGCATGTTAAGCTCACTCAAGCTGCCTTATTGTTAACGCTACTTGATGCAATAATATTTAACTGCAACCAAAAACCTGAAGCCAGTGGTATTGGTGCTCAGGAAATCGCTAACCTGCTCTGGGCCATGGCGAAACTGGTGGCCAACGGCCAGGAGCAGACACCAGAACTCAACGGGGCCGTGGCCGCGCTGTTGCCCCACGTGAACGTACAGAAAGACCAATTTATTCCTCAGGGAATCGCCAACCTGCTGTGGGCCATGGCGAAACTTGTGGACAACGGCCAGGAGCAGACACCAGAGTTCAACGAGGCCGTGGCTGCGCTGTTGCCCCATGTGAACACACAAAAAGACCAATTTGATGCCCAGAATATCGCCAACCTGCTGTGGGCCATGGCGAAACTTGTGGACAACGGGCAGGAGCGGACACCAGAGTTCAACGGGGCCGTGGCCGCGATGTTGCCCCGTGTGAATGCACAGAAAGACCAATTTATTCCTCAGCATATCGCCAACCTGCTGTGGGCCATGGCAAAACTGGTGGGCAACGGGCAGGAGCGGACACCAGAGCTCAACAAGGTCTTGGCAGCGCTGTTGACCCACGTGAAGGCAAAGAAAGCTCACTTTAAACCACAGGAAATCACCAACCTGCTGTGGGCCATGGCGAAACTGCTGGACAACGGGCAGGAGTGGACAACAGGCCTCAACGAGGCCGTGGCCGCGCTGTTGCCCCACGTGAACGCACAGAAAGACCAATTTAATGCCCAGGCTATCGCCAACCTGCTATGGGCCATGACGAAACTGGTGGACAACGGGCAGGAGTGGACACCAGAGTTCAAAGAGGCCGTGGCCACACTGTTGCCCCACGTGAACGCAAAGCAAGACCAATTTATTCCTCAGCATATCGCCAACCTGCTGTGGGCCATGGCAAAACTGATGGACAACGGTCAGAACCGAACACCGGGGCTCAACAAGGCCGTGGCCGTGCTGTTGCCCCATGTGAGCGCACAGAAAGCTAACTTAAAACCTCAGGATATCACCAACCTGCTGTGGGCCATGGCGAAACTGGTGGACAACGGGCAGGAGCAGACACCAGAGCTCAACAAGGCCGTGGCCGCCCTGTTGTCCCATGTGAACGCACAGAAAGACCAATTTATTCCTCAGCACATCGCCAACCTGCTGTGGGCCATGGCGAAACTGGTGGACAACGGGCAGAAGCCGACACCAGAGCTCAAAAGGGCCTTGGCCGCGCTGTTGCCCCACGTGAACGCACAGAAAGCTAACTTTAAACCACAGGGTATCGCCAACCTGCTGTGGGCCATGGTGAAACTGGTGGACAACGTCCAGGAGCGAACACCAGAACTCAAAGAGACCGTAGCCGCGCTGTTACCCAGCTTGAGCGCACAGAAAGACCAGTTTAATGCCCTGGCTATTGCTAATCTGCTGTGGGCCATGGCAAAACTGGTGGACAACGGGCAGGAGCCAACACCAGCGCTCAAAAGGGCCCTGGCCGCGCTGTTGTCCCACGTGAATGCACAGAAAGCTCACTTTAAACCACAGGGTATCGCCAACCTGCTGTGGGCCATGGCGAAACTGGTGGACAACGGGCTGGAGCGGACACCAGGTCTTAACAAGGCCGTGACCGTGCTGTTGCCCCAAGTGAACGCACAGAAAGACCAGTTTATTCCTCAGCATATCGCCAACCTGCTGTGGGCCATGGCGAAACTGGTGGACAACGGGCTGGAAAAAACACCAGAGCTCAAAGATGCTGTGGCTGCGCTATTGCCCCACGTAAATGCACAGAAAGACCAATTTATTCCCCAGCATATCGCCAACCTGCTGTGGGCCATGGCAAAACTGATGGACAACAGGTACGAGCAGACACCGGAGTTCAACGAAGCATTGGCTGCGCTGTTGACCTGCGTGAACGGACAGAAAGACCAATTTAATGCCCAGTGTGTCACCAACCTGCTGTGGGCCATGGCCAAACTGGTGGACAACGGGCAGGAGCGGACACCAGGGCTCAGCGAGGCTGTGGTCGCGATGTTGCGCCTCGTAAACGCACAGAAAGACCAATTTAATGCCCAGGGTATTGCCAACCTGCTGTGGGCCACGGCCAAACTGGGTGAACTCGTTGAGCTGAACGTCGCTACTTCTACGTTGGAATTGCTCGTCTATCGAATCAGTGAGAACCTTCAGTTTTCTCAGGAAGAAATAGCAATGTCTCTCTGGGGAGTAATGGTATGCTGTGCCAGGTTGGCTCTAGACTCCAATGCCAATAAAAATAACGTGCTTGAAAAGCACATGGATGACCTGTTGACTCGCCTGGAAAATACCTCGCCAGATAATGAAGTGGATAAATCCATCATGATCATGGCCGCCAGTTGGCTTGGCAGAGCGTGTCCGGTCGTCCGCCATTACCAGAAAGCCATTTCAAAAGCCCAAGCCGACTTCCGCTGTCAGCTCCAATCATGCATTCCATCTTTGAGGATTGAAGAAGAAAAGAGCCTGAAATCATTACCTCCGGTTGACCTGCTTCTGCCAGATCACAACATTGTGATTGAAGTTCAGGGACCGTCTCATTACGTGGGTGGTGATTTCAAAACCAGGAATGGTTCGACTCTTCTTAAAATCGCACTGCTGAAAAAATCAGGATTTGACGTCATTGAAATCCCGGTTAACATGCTTTGGAAACAGGATTTAATGAAACCATGTATTGATCAAATAAAGACCAGTATAGGCATCCCCCCACAGGAGCATGGCTCTGTATCATTTAATAGAGGGTGGGCAGATGCTGCATACGTGACTGCCGAAGAACATTTAGCAGAGCAAACCAACCCAGCAAAAAAGAAGAAGAAGAGAAGAAGAAAACAAACAGTCAGTAATCGCCTTCCTCCCACCATGACTCAAGTAAACTATTCCGCAAAATGAACTTCTGGGCAGAACAGCAGTCTGTTTTTTATATTTTCATGAATTAATGAAATATAATTATGGATAGAAGTTCCGCTGGTATCAGTAGTCAATACACAAGATCAAATAACAGTTACAACCAACCGAATGGCCATGCCCCTTCTTCAAGGCATGGTCGATATAGACATGCCAGAGTCAGACAATGGAATAATATCCCACGCACAAGCCCGGAGCGTAATAAATTTTACCATTCTTCTGCCGCATGCCCTTCTCAATATCTACTGCGCCGTTCAGTAAACCCTGCTCAAAATTTTAATGCTCTCACCAAACAGGAAATAATGGCTGGTCTGGTGAGTAAATCGGATCGTTTCGGTCATCGCTATGATGGGAGAGATCACGGCCTATATGCCAGTACAATTAAAAAATACACGTCAGCGTCTAAAAGACCTTTAAATCGAGCGGAACAAAGCCAGCTGATGCGTTTGCTGCAAAATTTCGTAGCAACACGGAGCTGGAATTGGCGAAGCCTGACGACAACACTTCACTCATTGACTTCAGCGGGAGTTTTTACTCTTCATAAACCCATGGATGCGCGAGTTAAACTTACTCAGGCTAACTTATTGTCAACGCTATTTGATTCAATAATATTTAACTGCAACCAAAACACTGAAGCCAGGGATTTTGATGCCCGGGGAATCGTCAACCTGCTGTGGGCCATGGCGAAACTGGTGGACAACGGGCAAGAGCAGACACCAGAGTTCAACGAGGCCTTGGCCGCGCTGTTGCCCCATGTGAACGCACAGCAAGACCAATATAATGCCCAGGGGATCGCCAACCTGCTGTGGGCCCTGGCGAAACTGATGGACAACGGGCAGGAGCGAACGCAACAACTCAACGAGGCCGTGGCCTCGCTGTTGCACCACGTGAACGCACAGAAAGACCAATTTATTCCTCAGCATCTCGCCAGCCTGCTGTGGGCCATAACGAAACTGATGGACAACGGGCAGGAGCAGACACCAGAGTTCAACGAGACCGTGGCCGTGCTGTTGCTCCGGGTGAACGCACATAGAGCTAACTTCAAACCTCAGGAAATTACCAACCTGTTGTGGGCCATAGCGAAACTGGTGGACAACGGGCAGGAGCAGACACCAGGACTCAAAGAGGCCGTGGCCGCGCTGTTGCCCCACGTGAACGCACAGAAAGACCAATTTAATGCCCAGGACATCGCCAACCTGCTGTGGGCCATGGCGAAACTGGCTGGCAACGGGCAGAAGCAGACACCAGAATTCAACGAGACCCTGGCCGCGCTGTTTCCCCACGTGAACGCACAGAAACCTGACTTTAAGCCACAGGGGATCGCCAACGTGCTGTGGGCCATGGCGAAACTGCTGGACAACGGACAGGAGCGAACACCAGGGCTCAAAGAGACCATAGCCGCGCTGTTGCCCCTCGTGATCGCACAGAAAGACCAATTTAATGCCCAGGGGATCGCCAATCTGCTGTGGGCCTTGGCAAAACTGGTGGACAACGGGCAGGACCGGACACCAGATCTCAACGAGGCCGTGGCCGCGCTGTTGCCCCTCTTGAAAGCACAGAAAGTGCAATTTAATGTCCAGGATATCGCCAACCTGCTGTGGGCCCTGGCGAAACTGGTGGACAAAAGGCTGGAGCGGACACCTGGTCTCAACGAGGCCGTGGCCGTGCTGTTGCCCCAAGTGAACGCACAGAAAGCTAACTATAAACCACAGGCAATCACCAACCTGCTGTGGGCCATGGCGAAGCTGGTGGACAACGGGCTGGAGCAAACACCAGAGCTTAAAGAAGCTGTGGCCGCACTGTTGCCCCACGCGAATGCACAGAAAGACCAATTTAATGCCCAGGGTATTGCCAACTTGCTGTGGGCCACGGCCAAACTGGGTGAACTCGTTGAGCTGAACGTGGCTATCTCTACGTTTGAATCGCTCGTCTATCGAATCAGTGAGAACCTTCAGTTTTCTCAGGAAGGGATATCGATGTCTCTCTGGGGAGTCATGGTATGCTGTGCCAGGTTGGCTCTATACTCCAATACCTATAAAAATAACTTACTTGAAAAGCACATGGGTGACCTGTTGACTCGCCTGGAAAATACATCACCAGATAATGAAGAGGATCAATCCATCATGATCATGGCCGCAAATTGGCTTGGCAGACCCTGTCCGATGGTTTGCCATTACCAGACAAACATTTCAAAAACCCAGGCCGACTTCCGTGATCAACTCAAATCATCTATTCCATCTCTGCAGATTGAAGAAGAAAAGAGTCTGAACTCATTACCTCCGGTTGACCTGCTACTGCCAGATCACAACATGGTGATTGAAGTTCAGGGACCGTCTCATTACGTGAGTGGTGATTTCAAAACCAGGAATGGTTCGACTCTGCTTAAAATCGCACTGTTGCAAAAAGCAGGATTTGAGGTCATTGAAATCCCGGCTAACCAGCTTTTGAACAAAGGTTTAATGAAACCATATATTGATCAAATAAAGATCAGGATAGGCATCCCGCCACAGGGGCATGGCTTTGTATCACATAAAAGAGCGTGGACAGATGCTGCATACGTTACTGTCGAAGAACATTTAGCAGAGCAAACAAACCCGGCAAAGAGCAAGAAAACAAGCAGCCAGTAATCGCCTTCCTCCCATCATGACTCAAGTAAACTTTTCCGCAAAATGAACTTCTGAGCAGAACAGCAGTCTGCTTTTTATATTTTCATGAATTAATGAAATATAATTATGGATAGAAGTTCTGCTGGTATCAGTGGCCAATACACAAGATCAAATAACGGTTACAACCAACCGAATAGCCATGCCCCTTCTTCTGGGCATGGGCGATACAGACATGCCACAGTCAGACAATGGAATCATACCCTCCGCACTGCACCGGGTCGCAATGAATTTTACCATTCTTCTGGCACACGCTCTTCTCAACATCTACAGTGCCGTTCAGTAAACTCTGCTCAAGATTTTAATGCCCTCACCAAACAGGAAATGATGGATGATCTGGTGAGTCAATCGGATCGTTTCGGTCATCGCTATAATGGGAGAAATCACGGGCAATATGCCAGTTCAATTAAAAAATACACGTCATCTGTTCAAAGACCGTTAAATCGAAGTGAACAAAGCCAGCTGATGCGTTTGCTGCAAAATTTCACGGCAACGCGGAGCTGGAATTGGCGAAGCCTGACGACAACACTTCACTCATTTACTTCAGCGGGTGTTTTTACCCCTCATAAACCCATGAGTGAACATGTTAAGCTCACTCAAGCTGCCTTATTGTCAACGCTACTTGATGCAATAATATTTAACTGCAACCTAAAACCTGAAGCCTGTGATATTGGTGCTCAGGAAATCGCTAACCTGCTGTGGGCCATGGCGAAACTGGTGGACAACGGGCAGGAGCAAACACCAGTACTCAAAGAGGCTGTGGCCGCGCTGTTGCCCCAGGTAAACGCACAGAAAGCCCACTTTAAACCACAGGCTATCACCAACCTGCTATGGGCCATGGCAAAACTGGTGGACAACGGGCAGGAGCCGACACCAGAAATCAAAAAGGCCGTGGCCGCACTGTTGCCCCATGTGAATGCACAGAAAGACCAATTTATTCCTCAGCATATCGCCAACCTGCTGTGGGCCATGGCGAAACTGGTGGACAACGGCCAGGAGTGGACACCAGGGCTCAACGAGGCCGTGGCCGCTCTGCTGCCCTGTGTAGAAGCACAGAAAGACCATTTTATTCCTCAGCATATCGCCAACCTGCTGTGGGCCATGGCGAAACTGGTGGACAACGGGCAGCAGCAGACACCAGGGCTCAAAAAGTCTGTGGCCGCGCTGTTACCCCACGTAAACGCACAGAAAACTAACTTTAACCCCCAGGAACTCACCAACCTGCTGTGGTCCATGGCGAAACTGGTGGACAACGGACAAGAGCAAATACAAGGGCTCAAAGAGGCCGTGGCCGTGCTGTTGCCTCAAGTGAACGCAAAGAAAAGCCAATTTAATGCTCAGGGCATCGCCAACCTGCTGTGGGTCGTGGCGAAACTGGTGGACAACTGGCAGGAGTGGACACCCGAGCTGAACGAGGCCGTGAACGCGCTGTTGCCTCACGTGAACGTACAGAAAGACCAATTTATTCCTCAGCATATCGCCAACCTGCTATGGGCCATGGCAAAACTGGCGGACAACGGCCAGAAGCGGACGCCAGAGTTTAAAGAGGCCGTGGCCGCGCTGTTGCCCCTCGTGAACGCACAGAAAGCTAACTTTAAACTACAGGGTATCACCAACCTGCTGTGGGCTATGGCGAAACTGACGGATAACGGGCAGGAGCGGACACCAGAGATCAAAGAGGCCGTGGCCGCGCTGTTGCCCCACGTAAAAACACTGAAAGCTAACTTTAACCCCCAGGAAATCGCCAACCTCCTGTGGGCCATAACGAAACTTGTGGACAACGGGCAGGGGCAGACACAAGAGCTCAACGAGGCCGTGGCCGCACTGTTGCCCCACGTGAACGCTCAGAAAGCAAACTTTAAACCACAGGGAATCGCCAACCTGCTATGGGCCATGGCGAAACTGGTGGGCAGCGGGCAGGAGCGGACACAAGGTCTGAAAGAGGCCGTAGCCGCGCTGTTGCCCCACGTAAACACACAGAAAGCTAACTTTAAATCACAGAGTATCGCCAACCTGCTGTGGGCCATGGCGAAACTGGTGGACAACGGCCAGGAGTGGACACCAGGGCTCAACGAGGCCGTGGCCGCTCTGCTGCCCTGTGTAGAAGCACAGAAAGACCATTTTATTCCTCAGCATATCGCCAACCTGCTGTGGGCCATGGCGAAACTGGCGGACAAAGGGCCAGAGTGGACACCAGGGCTCAAAGAGACCTTGGCCGGACTGTTGCCCCACGTGAACGCACAGAAAGACCAATTTATTCCTCAGCATATCGCCAATCTGCTGTGGGCCATGGCGAAACTGGGCGAACTCATTGAGCTGAACGTGGTAATATCCACGTTCGAATCGCTTGTCTACCGAATCAGTGGCAACCCTCAGTTCTCTCAGCAAGCGATATTGATGTCGCTTTGGGGAGTAATGGTATGTTGTGCCAGGTTGTTTCTGGTCTCCACTGCCAATAAAAATAACGTGCTTGAAAAGCACATGGATGACCTGTTGACTCGCCTGGAAAATACATCGCCAGATAGTGAAGAGGATCAATCCATCATGATCATGGCCGCAAGTTGGCTTGGCAGACCCTGTCCGGTGGTTTGCCACTACCAGACAAACATTTCAAAAACCCAGGCCGACTTCCGTGATCAACTCAAATCATCTATTCCATCTTTGCAGATTGAAGAAGAAAAGAGTCTGAACTCATTACCTCCGGTTGACCTGCTACTGCCAGATCACAACATGGTGATTGAAGTTCAGGGACCGTCTCATTACGTGAGTGGTGATTTCAAAACCAGGAATGGTTCGACTCTGCTTAAAATCGCACTGCTGCAAAAATCAGGAATTGAGGTCATTGAAATCCCGGCTAACCAGCTTTTGAACAAAGATTTAATGAAACCATATATTGATCAAATAAAGATCAGGGTAAGCATCCCGCCACAGGGTCATGACTCTGTATCACTTAAAAGACGGCGGGCAGGTGCTGCATACGTGACTGCCGAAGAACATTTAGCAGAGCAAACCAACCCGGCAAAGAGGCAGAAAACAAACAGCCAGTAATCGCCTTCCTCCCATCATGACTCAAGTAAACTTTTCCGCACAATGAACTTCTGGGCAGAACCGCAGTCTGCTTTATTATATTTTCATGAATTAATGAAATATAATTATGGACAGAAGCTCTGCCGGTATCAGTGGTCAATACGCAAGATCAGATAATGGTTACAACCAACCGAATGGCCATGCCCCTTCTTCAAGGCGTGGGCGATACAGACATGCCACAGTCAGACAATGGAGTCATCCCCCCCGCACAGCACCGGGTCCCAATGAATTTTACCCGTCTTCTGGCACACGCTCTTCTCAATATTTACTGCTCCGTTCCGTAAACCCGACCCAGGATTTTAATGCCCTCATCAAGCAGGAAATAATGGATGATCTGGTGAGTAAATCGGATCGTTTCGGTCATCGCTATGATGGTAGAGATCACGGCCTATATGCCAGTTCAATTAAAAAATACTCATCAGCTGCTAAAAGACCGTTAAATCGAACAGAACAAAGCCAGCTGATGCATTTGCTGCAAAATTTCACAGCAACGCGGAGCTGGAATTGGCGAAGCCTGACGACAACATTTCATTCATTTACTTCAGCGGGTGTTTTTACCCCTCATAAACCCATGAATGAGCATGTTAAGCTCACTCAGGCTGCCTTATTGTCAACGCTACTTGATGCAATAATATTTAACTGCAACCAAAAACCTGGAGCCAGTGATATTGGTGCTCAGGAAATAGCTAACCTGCTGTGGGCCATGGCGAAACTGGTGGACAACGGACAGGAGCGTGCCGCAGAGCTCAAAGAGGCTGTGGCCGTGTTGTTGCCCCACGTAAACGTACAGAAAGATCAATTTGTTCCTCAGGCTATCGCCAACCTGCTGTGGGCCATGGCGAAACTGGTGGACAACGGGCAGAAGCGGACAGCAGAGCTCAAAGAGGCGGTGGCCGTGTTGTTGCCACACGTAAACGTACAGAAAGATCAATTTACTCCTCAGGCTATCGCCAACCTGCTGTGGGCCATGGCGAAAATGGTAGACAACGGGCTGGAGCACACACGAGGGCTCAAAGAGGCCGTGGCCGCGTTGTTGCCCCACGTGAACGCAAAGAAAACTCGCTTTAAACCACTGGAAATCTCCAACCTGCTGTGGGCCATGGCGAAACTGGTGGACAACGGGCAGGAGCAGACACCGGAATTCAACAAGGCCGTGGCTGCGCCGTTGCCCCACGTAAAGCCACAGAAAGACCAATTTGATCCTCAGCAAATCACCAACCTGCTATGGGCCCTGGCGAAACTGGTAGACAACGGGCAGAAGCGGACACCAGAACTCAAAGAGACCGTGGCCGTACTATTGTCCTGTGTACAGGCAAAGAAGGATAAATTTACTCCTCAGGGTATCGCCAACCTGCTGTGGGCAATGGCGAAACTGGTAAACAACGGGCACGAGCCGACAGCAGGGCTCAAAGAGGCCGTGGCCGCGATGTTGCCCCACGTGAACGCACAGAAAGACCAATTTAATACTCAGCATATCGCCAACCTGCTGTGGGCCATGGCAAAACTGGTGGACAACGGGCAGGAGCGGACCCCAGAACTCAACAAGGCCGTGGCCGCATTGTTTCTCCAGGTAAACACACAGAAAGATCGATTTAATGCCCAGGGTATCGCCAACCTGCTGTGGGCCATGGCAAAACTGGTGGACAACGGGCAGGACCGGACACCAGAGTTCAAAGAGGCCATGGCCGCGCTGTTGCCCCTGGTGAACGCACAGAAAACTATCTTTAAACAACAGGAAATCGTCAACCTGCTGTGGGCCATGGCGAAACTGGTGGACAACGGGCAGGAGCCGACACCAGAGTTCAAAAGGGCCTTGGCTGCGCTGTTGCCCCTCGTGAACGTACAGAAAGATCAATTTACTACCCAGGGTATCGCCAACCTGCTGTGGGCCATGGCAAAACTGGTGGACAAAGGGCAGGAGCGGACACCAGAACTCAACGAGGTCGTGGCGGTGTTGTTGCCCCATGTTAATGCACAAAAAGACCAATTTACTCCTCAGCATATCGCCAACCTGCTGTGGGCCATGGCGAAACTGGTGGACAACGGGCAGGAGCCGACACCAGAGCTCAAAAGGGCCTTGGCCGCGCTGTTGTCCCACGTGTACGCACAGAAAACTCACTTTAAACCTCAGGAATTCACCATCCTGCTGTGGGCCGTGGCGAAACTGGTGGACAGCGGGCTGGAGCGAACACCGGAGCTCAAAGATGCTGTGGCCGCACTGTTGCCCCACGTGAATGCACAGAAAGACCAATTTATTCCCCAGCATATCGCCAACCTGCTGTGGGCCATGGCTAAACTGGTGGACAACGGGTACGAGCAGACACCAGAGTTCAACGAAGCGGTGGCTGCGCTGTTGACCTGCGTGATTGTACAAAAAGCCAACTTTAACCCACAGAAAATCACCAACCTGCTGTGGGCCATGGCTAAACTGGTGGACAACGGGCAGGAGCAGACACCAGGGTTCAACGAGACTGTGGTCGCGCTGTTGCCCCTCGTGAACGCACAGAAAGACCAATTTAATGCCCAGGGTATTGCCAACCTGCTGTGGGCCACAGCCAAACTGGGTGAACTCGTTGAGCTGAACGTGGCTACCTCTACGTTCGAATCGCTTGTCTATCGAATCAGTGAGAATCTTCAGTTTTCTCAGCAAGAGATAGTGATGTCTCTCTGGGGAGTCATGGTATGCTGTGCCAGGTTGGCTTTAGACTCCAATGCCAATAAAAATAACGTGCTTGAAAAGCACATGGATGACCTGTTGACTCGCCTGGAAAATACATCGCCAGATAATGAAGAGGATCAATCCATCATGATCATGGCTGCAAGTTGGCTTGGCAGAGCCTGTCCGGTCATCCGCCATTACCAGACAACCATTTCAAAAACCCAGGCCGACTTCCGCGATCAACTCCAATTATCTATTCCATCTCTGAAGATTGAAGAAGAAAAGAGTCTGAATTCATTACCTCCGGTTGACCTGCTTCTGCCAGATCACAACATGGTGATTGAAGTTCAGGGCCCCTCTCATTACGTGGGTGGTGATTTCAACACCAGGAATGGTTCGACTCTGCTGAAAATCGCATTGTTGCAAAAAGCAGGATTTGAGGTTATTGAAATCCCTGCTAACCAGCTTTTGAACAAAGATTTAATGAAACCATATATTGATCAAATAAAGATCAGGATAGGCATCCCGCCACAGGGTCATGACTCTGTTTCACTTAAAAGAGGGTGGACAG
>NZ_JAGHQV010000072.1:0-15636 GCF_017744175.1 Thalassotalea sp. G20_0
CACGCCAATAGTCGTTTGTGATAATCACCGGATTAAAAGCCACAAGGTGTTCTCGGAAGAGGCGAAGCGAGGAAAAACATCTACAGGCTGGAAGTTTGGCTTCAAGCTTCATCTTGTCATTAACCATCTGGGGGATATTCTGTCGTTGTGTTTGACGCCAGCGAATACCGGTGATCGTAAGCCAGTACCCGGTCTCGTTGGAGAGCTGGCAGGCTGGCTTTATGGCGATAAGGGCTATATCTCAGAGAAGTTAGTTGCCTGGCTAAAAGAAAAAGGGCTGAAAGTGGTAACGAAGGTCCGGAAGAATATGAAGCCAAAGGCGCTAAAAGCCTTTAATAAAGCGATGCTGCGAAAACGAGCAGTGATTGAAAGTGTGAATGATCAATTGAAAAATATTTCTCAGATAGAGCACACTCGCCACCGTTCACCATTCAACTTTGCGGTAAATCTGACAGCTGGGCTGATTGCTTATACCCGGCAACCCAAGAAGCCCCATATTGATATAACAGTGCTGACTGAAGGGGTTCCTATGGCTTTATGAGCGTCGAACTCACGTTAGATTAGCCAGAATATTTCATAAACACCAGAGTTCCAAAGTAAACGACAGCTCTTCACCGTTGAAATCTGCCCGAATGGTTTTTTCATTTGAAGGGTAAAACTAAGCTTCGTGAAGTTTTCAGGCTCAAATTTGAGCACCACCTCAGTGAGCGAAAGATCGCCCAAAGCTGCAATATCTCCCGCTCAACCGTTAAAGATTATCTGGCCCGGCTTTCGGTTTCTGAACTGACCTGGCCACTGCCTGAATCGATTGATGAGCATACGCTGGAGCAGCATTGTTCACCGTCAAACCATCATCAGGCAGGAACAAGCAGGCTCAGCCTGACTGGAGTCAAATTCATCAGGCACTGCGGCACACTGGTATGACCCTGATGCGACTCTGGCAGGAGTACAAAACCTGTCATCGGGATGGTTATCAATACAGCTGGTTCAGTGACCAATATCGCTCATGGAAGAACCCGGTGGATGTGGTTATGCGGCAAAACCATATAGCCGGAGATAAGCTCTTTATTGACTACGCAGGTCAAACGATGCCTGTCGTTGACCAGTACACTGGTGAAGTACGACAAACACAGATTTTTGCCGCCACACTGGGAGCTTCCAACACCTTGCGCAAGGAACAGGCAAAACTGGCAAAGTCCGAACCTTCGTCTTAAGCTGCAAACCGATGCGTCGCTCCGCTTCGATGGGGGTGGCCGAATGTTTCCGGAATGGATGGCCTGATACTTCCGGAATCAGTGGCCGGATGTTAGTGGAATAGGTGGCCGAATGCTCCGGAATGCGCAGCCAGGCGCGGCGCAGTACCTTTTATCTCTTCTGAATAAATGCCTTCTGGCCAACACCCACAGATTCACCTATGACGGTAATAACCGAACCATCCCGAAGCTCTGCCTGACTGGTGCCATTGCCGTTATTAGCGGTCATGGTGGCTACAACCTGCGCCCCTTCAGTAATCATCGCTTTGAACTGTTGCCAGATATTTGTGGTTGCCATTGCTTGCATTCAGGATAAACGTTTACTGTCTTGTGAAAGTTGGTTTCGTACCTGTCTTTTTGATTTAACGACATACGTCTTGTTAAAAAATTATTTTTTCTGTTTTTTGTGGAACTCAATCTGCTGATTTTTGTCCTACCCACAGTTTTGAGTCAAATGGCAGGTTAAAGCAATGAATGGTGCCGGTGTAAACAGGACAGATGTCCGCTTTAATTGTTCTTCTATCTGTATAAATGACGAACATATCAGAGGACAATTTGGTGGACACTCACTGGTCGAAACATCTTGCAAACCGGAACCCCACGTTTTCCACCTGGGGTGCATCACCCGACACCTTGATGAGCAGAGTGAAACAAGTCTTGATCAACGCCGATGCAGTGAATGCGGGCAACCGGCACTGCCACTGATTCGTAAGGACGGGGAAAGCGACGATGACGACGAATCACCTTATTGTGAATCCCGAATGCTTAATGTCTGCCGTAGCGGTAATCTGAGAATGCTGAACCGGCATCTGGAGAAAGACAAGACGTTGGCTAATCAGCCTTACCGCTCGGCGCTCACCGATCATCCTGAATACCTGTTAGCTGTCGCCTTAAAGCACCAACATACGGATTTAGCCCGGACTTTGATCGACCACGGTGCCGATGTCAATGCCGCCGATCATCAGGGTGAGACGCCCCTGCACATTGCTGCCAGAAAGGGTGACTGTGAATTTTTCAATTACCTGAACGATCCGATACAGATCGATGCCACCGATGGGGAAGGTCAAACACCGCTGCATATTACCGCTGCCAATGGGGATAAAACATGCCTGAAAAAACTGATAGAAAAGGGAGCGAACGTAAATGCCACCAATAATAACGGCGAAACAGCCCTGCATATAGCCACCAAAATCAGCATCAGCGAGGGCCGTCAACAATGTGCTGCCATGGGCATAGATATCACTGGAACCCTTATTAACGGCAAGACCTTCGAACACTATACCATCGAAAAAGAAAACGACATTGGGTATCTGCGTGAGCTTGCTGATAACAGAGGAGTGGACTTTAATGCCCGTGATAACCACGGTATCACACCTTTGATGATAGCGGCTCTTTGGGGCAAATCAGATCACCTGACTTATTTGCTTGAAAGAGCGGATATCAATATCGCTGATAACAGCGGCAATACGGCATTGCATTTCGCCGCTTGTTGGGGGCAAACCGACTGCCTGAGAAAACTGCTTGATAAGAAAGTGGATGTCAATGTCAAAACACATACAGATGGTGCTACGCCCCTGCATATGGCCGCTCAGAACGGCCACATAGAGTCCGTCAATGAGCTGCTGAAAAATTATCAAACCTCAGTCAGTGAACAAATGAACGATGGCTGTACGCCTCTCCACTTAGCTGCTCGTAATGGCCAAAAAATGGCCATCCAGGCATTGCTGAACTTTGACCGCTCACTGGCCAAAGAGAAGGATAACAATGGCCAAACGGCTCTCCACTACGCTGTTTATAATGGCCAAACAGAGGCCATCCAGGCATTGCTGGACTTTGCCCCCTCACTGGCCCAAGAGAAGACTAACGATGCCCAAACGGCTCTCCACGCCGCTGCTCTTAAAGGCCAAATAAAGGCCATCCAGATATTGCTGTACTTTGATCGCTCACTAGCCAAAGAGAAGGATAAAAATGGCCAAACGGCTCTCCACTACGCTGTTTATAATGGCCAAACAGAGGCCATCCAGGCATTGCTGAACTTTGACCGCTCACTGGCCAAACAGAAGGATGACAATGGCCAAACGGCTCTCCACGCCGCTGCTTTTAAAGGCCAAACAGAGGCCATCCAGGCATTGCTGAACTTTGACCGCTCACTGGCCAAAGAGAAGGATAACAATGGCCAAACGGCTCTCCACTACGCTGCTCTTAAAGACCAAACAGAGGCCATCCAGGCATTGCTGAATTTTGACCGCTCACTCTCACTGGCCAAAGTGAAGGATAAGAATGGTCAAACGGCTCTCCACGCCGCTGCTCTTAAAGGCCAAACAGAGGCCATCCAGACATTGCTGGACTTTGACCCCTCACTGGCCAAAGAGAAGGATAAAAATGGCCGCACGGTTCTCTTCTACGCTGTGTATAATGGCCACACAGAGGCCATCCAGTCATTGCTGGCCTTTGACTGCTCCCTGGCCAAAGAGAAGGATAAATATGGCAGAACGGCTCTCGACCTCGCTGCTTTTAAAGGCCACACAGAGGCCATCCAGATATTGCTGGACTTTGCCCCCTCACTGGCCAAAGAGAAGGATGACCATGGCCGCCCGGCTCTCCACAAAGCTGCTCTTGGAGGCCACACAGAGGCCATCCAGGTATTGCTGGACTTTGACCCCTCACTGGCCAAAGAGAAGAGTAACATTGGCTGGACGGCTCTCCACTGGTCTGCTGAAATAGGCCACAAAGAGGCCATCCAGGCATTGCTGGCCTTTGACCCCTCCTTGGCCAAAGAGAAGAATAAGTTTGGCGAAACGGCTCTCCACTGGTCTGCTGTTAACGGCCAAACAGAGGCCATCCAGGCATTGCTGGACTTTGACCCCTCACTGGCCAAAGAGAAGGATAACGATAGCCAAACGGCTCTCCACTGCGCTGCTCTAAAAAACCAAACAGAGGCCATCCAGGCATTGCTGAACTTTGACCGCTCACTGGCCAAAGAGAAGGATAAGAATGGCCAAACGGCTCTCCACGCCGCTGCTCTTAAAAGCCAAACAGAGGCCATCCAGACATTGCTGAACTTTGACCCCTCACTGGCCAAAGAGAAGAGTAACCTTGGCTGGACGGCTCTCCACTGTACTGCTGAAAAAGGCCACACAGAGGCCATCCAGGCATTGCTGGCCTTTGACCGCTCCCTGGCCAAAGACAAAGAGAAGAATAAGTTTGGCGAAACGGCTCTCCACTGGTCTGCTGCTAAAGGCCACACAGAGGCGATCCAGACATTGCTGACCATTGCCCCTTCCCCGGCCAAATTGCTGACCATTGCCCCTTCCCTGGCCAAAGAGAAGGATAAATTTGGCAGAACGGCTCTCGACCTCGCTGCTTTTAAAGGCAACACAGAGGCCATCCAGACATTGCTGGACTTTGACCGCTCACTGGCCAAAGAGAAGAATAACAAAGGCCACACGGCTCTCCACAAAGCTGCTCTTGGAGGCCACAGAGAGGCCATCCAGACATTGCTGGACTTTGACTGCTCACTGGCCAGAGAGAAGGAAAACAATGGCCAAACAGCTCTCCACTCAGCTGCTTGTAAAGGCCACAAAGAGGCCATCCAGACATTGCTGGACTTTGACCCCTCACTGGCCAAAGAGAAGGATGACGATGGCCGCACGGCTCTCCACTGTTCTGCTGAAAATTGCCACACAGAGGCCATCCGAGCATTGCTGGCCTTTGACCGCTCCCTGGCCAAAGAGAAGAATAAGTTTGGCGAAACGGCTCTCCACTGGTCTGCTGCTAAAGGCCACAAAGAGGCCATCCAGACATTGCTGGACTTTGACCCCTCACTGGCCAAAGAGAAGGATAACCGTGGCCAAAGGGCTCTCCACTACGCTGCTTATTGGGGCTGCACAGAGGCCATCCGGGCATTGCTGAACTTTGACCGCTCCCTGGCCAAAAAAAAGAATAGAGATGGCTCGACGGCTCTCCACACAGCTGCTGAAAAAGGCAACACAGAGGCCATCCAGACTTTGCTGGACTTTGTTGACCCCTCCCTGGCCAAAAAAAAAAATAACCTTGGCCGTACGGCTCTCCACACAGCTGCTGAAAAAGGCAACACAGAGGCCATCCAGACTTTGCTGGACTTTGTTGACCCCTCCCTGGCCAAAGACCTGGCCAAAGAGAAGGATAACGATGGCTTGACGGCTCTCCACAAAGCTGCTGAAAAAGGCCACATAGAGGTCATCCAGACATTGCAGGCCTTTGACCGCTCCCTGGCCAAAGTTAAGGATAAGAATTGCGAAACGGCGTTCAATTTAGCTAAGGGCTTAAAAGAGACCGTCAAGGTATTAAAGAACTTTGCTGCTTCCCGGGCTGATCATGAAAAAGACAACAGTCCGCTCACAACCAACGTGAAGATCGACGATGCCAAAAAAGCTGACAAAACAGCTCAGGCTGGCTCTGTTGCCACTAACGATCCTGCCCCGACTGATAGTAAAACTGCGGTTGACTTTCGTAAAAAGTCATTCAATGAAGGCCCGGATACTTATCCGGCACCACGGGAACTGTACAATGAAGGCCCGGATACTGACCCGGAACCACGGGAACTGTCAACAATTGAGTCACCCGCTATCAGCGAAAACAGAACTGCTCTGGCTGATTCTGCTGCTGAGGAGGACAGCATAGTATACCTGCAGGAATATCCGCACCCCGGGGAAGTGAAGTCCAAAGACGTTGATGAGCTTGGGAAAACAAAGCTGCACCGTGCAGCTGAGGATGGCCAGGAACTACCTCTGTTAGCTCTAATCCCTACAGAGAATATCAACCAATCTGACAACAGTGGGAAAACAGCGCTGCATTATGCTGCTGAGAAGGGCCACCTACAATGTCTGAGACATCTATTCTCTGAAAAGAATATCAACCAACCTGACAACAGTGGAAAAACAGCGCTGCATTATGCTGCTGAAGCGCTGTATGATGCTGCTGAGGAGGGCCACGAACCTTGTCTGAAATATATAATCTCTAAAGTGAATATCAACCATCCTGACAACAATGGAAAAACACCGCTACATTATCCAATTTTAAACAAGGATGAGAAATTTCTGGAAGTATTATGTAAGGAATACCAGGATTTCTCGTCCACAAATATCAGTCATGCCCTGCGATTAGCCATCGATAAAAATTATGACAGTAAAAGTACAGAGTTACTGGTCAGTAGGATACCCCCGGAAGATCAGGACAAAACTGACGGTAAAACACTCCTGCACTACGCGGCAGAAAAAGGCAACAAAAATTACCTGGAAAAACTTCTGGATAAAGCGGAAAGGGAAAATAAATTGGAAAAATCCATCAATCTTCAAGATCATAAAAAGAGGACACCCCTGCACTATGCAGCCGAGAAAAAGTACAGAAATTGTCTTCAGTTAATACTGAAGAAAGACAAAGAATTAACATGCATCAATGCTAAAGATGAAAATGATGACACCCCACTGCTCCTGGCTGATACTGATGCATGCGTAAGAGAGCTGATAAAGGCTAAAGCTAATGTGCATGAGGAAAATAACAACGGTATAACGCTACTGCATCGTATAGCCATGTCAGAGAAGAGAATTAATTGGCTGAAAGAAAATTACAAATGTTTTAATTTTAAAAAGGTAAAGGTAAAGGAAAAGGAAAATGATATTGAAAAATCTGACATGGACGATAATAATCCGCTGCACTATGCAGCTTATAACGGTAATATAATGTTTCTGAAAAGGATCTGCGAAAAAGAAGGTAAAACTATATATAAATATTTCCATACTAATAATAAACAAGGGGTTTCACCACTGCTTTTTACTATTCATAATGATAACAAAAACGAAGGCCTGATAAAACTGATCAAAACCAAAAATATAATACAAGATAGTGACCAGCTTTCGAGGTTATTTCTGTATGCTGCAGCTTATGGCAAAAACTATTGCCTGGAAAGGTTTTTTGAAGAAAAGCTTGACGAAAAAATAGATATCAATCACACAGTTCAGAATAGTGGTATGGCTGCTTTGCACTATGTCATTATAGATAAATGTTGGAACCACAATAGTTCTAAGGAGGTTCAAGGATATAAAGAATGTCTTAAGTGGATACTCTGCTTCGATGACGTAGACGTCAATCTCCCAGATAACCAACGCAAGACACCATTACATTTGGCTGCCGAGGCAGACAATATTTATTGCCTGGAAAGGTTGCTAGACCAAAAAAAACACCCAGTTAAAATCAATGCTAGTGATCAACAAGGCAGGACACCATTACATTTGGCTGCCGAGGCAGACAATATTCGGTGCCTGATAGAGTTGCTAGACCAAACAAGACACCCCCCAGTTAATATCAATGCTATGGATAAGGAAAACAAAAAACCCCTGGATTTGGCTAAAGAACACTCTCTTTGCCAAGAAGCTCTGCAGGAGGACTGGAGGAATCTCAACGCCTGCGAACGCAAAGATAAACGTAAGTATTATCTCGACAAATATTTTGAAGGGCAAGACTATCAGACCAACTACCAAAATGAAAATGCTCACAGTCAAAGTAATCCAGTTGGCTTAAAAGATGGTTTTATTCGCTATCAAGAAAAAGTATTTATAGATGATGAAGTAGTTGAGTGCCTTAATGGCTTTAAAGTACAGTATCCACAATTGAATTTTATCCCTTGCCCTGAAGTTAACTCCTTTTTGGTTTTAGCAAAGGATGCAAAGGATTTTGTTGGTAAAATTATTAAAGGCAGCCCTGAAGATGCAATTTTCGGCTATTCCGGAATTAGAGGAAACCGCAATACCAAAAATCCTGAAGACCTGAAACAAATCTACGTTACCGTACAATTTATACCTGGCTCTGGACTATATGATTTATCACTGGATGGCTATCCTTTCCATATCGAAGGCACCAAAGATAAAATTATTAAATTCTTGGATAAATATAATAGATTCCATTTTACGGCAAAAAGTATTGAAAAAAAAGAGCAATCAAAAGCCAGAGTCAGTGTGAATATAAAGTTATGTCTGGATGATTTTGATCTGAAAAAAACAATGCGCAAATTTTTCCTAGCTATAATTCTAGACACTTTTGGCATACCATTAGAATCTATTGCTATTCAGGAAATTATTGAACATGCGGATTTACAAAGCTTGCTTAAGGGAATTTCTAATGCTGTTAACACTAGTAAGGAAATACTTCTGGAGCTCCTTCAGAAGGAAATTCGGGAGGAACTTACGAAGGAAGTTGTTAACACCGCAGAAAAAATGCAGGAAAATCTTAGTAGCAAAGTAGCAGAACAATCTGAAAAAATAGCATCCAAAAATATCAAAAGCGTCATCAATGAAATTCGCGATAAATTAGAAAGCCTCAACGAAACTGATGATATTTACAAATCATTGTCAAAAAATAATTTTGAGGTTTGCAGTGGCCCCATCAATTTACTGCATAACATCAAGAAAAATCAGAAAATTCAAATTGAATTTGACCGGTTTGAGTCATCAGACAGCTCCGCCCGTTTACAGATCAACTCAACCGGTAGCCAGGTAAAGTTCAAAGATTTATCTGAAGCATTGAAGGTGCTTTTTAAATAAAATAGATTAGCCAGAATATTTCATAAACACCAGAGTTCCAAAGTAAACGACAGCTCTTCACCGTTGAAATCTGCCTGAATGGTTTTTTCATTTGAAGGGTAAAACTAAGCTTCGTGAAGTTTTCAGGCTCAAATTTGAGCACCACCTCAGTGAGCGAAAGATAGCCCAAAGCTGCAATATCTCCCGCTCAACCGTTAAAGATTATCTGGCCCGGCTTTCGGTTTCTGAACTGACCTGGCCACTGCCTGAATCGATTAATGAGCATACGCTGGAGCAGCAATTGTTCCCCGTCAAACCATCATCGAACAAGCAGGCTCAGCCTGACTGGAGTCAAATTCATCAGGCACTGCGGCACCCTGGTATGACCCTGATGCGACTCTGGCAGGAGTACAAAACCTGTCATCCGGATGGTTATCAGTACAGCTGGTTCAGTGACCAATATCGCTCATGGAAGAACCAGGTGGGTGTGGTCATGCAGCAAAACCATATAGCCGGAGATAAGCTCTTTATTGGCTACGCAGGTCAAACGATGATTGTCGTTGACCAGTACACTGGTGAAGTACGACAAACACAGATTTTGTCGCCACACTGGGAGCTTCCATCTACACCTATACTAAAGCCACCCGGAGCCAATCGCTTCCGGACTGAGTCGGCTCACATGTACGTGCCTTTGACTACTTTGGAGGCACCCCCGGCACACTGGTTTCCGATAATTTAAAATCAGGCGTAAAACAGCCCCATCGGTATGAACCGGTGATCAACCCTGCCTATCAGGATCTGGCCGGGCATTACCAGGTAGCCGTTGTTCCCGCCCGGGTCAGAAAACCACAAGATAAGGCCAGGGTTGAATCTGTCGTACAAGTGGTTGAACGCTGGATACTGGCCAGACTGCGTGATCAGGCATTCTTTACCCTGCCGGCACTGAACAAGGCAATTCGCAGCCTGCTCGATGAACTCAAGGCTATCCAGCTGCCTTATATCTCTTCTGAATAAATGCCTTCTGGCCAACACCCACAGATTCACCTTTGACGTTAATAACCGAACCATCCCGAAGCTCTGCCTGACTGGTGCCATTGCCGTTATTAGCGCCTTGAACTGTTGCCAGATATTTGTGGTTGGCATTGCTTGCATTCCGGATAAACGATCACTGTCTATTGAAAATTGATTCCGTGCCTGACTTTCGATTTAAACGACAATCTTCTTATTAAAAATTCTGTTTTTTGTGGAACTTACCCTGCTGATTTTTTGTCCTACCGAAAGTTTGGGTCAATGGCAGACGAAAGCGATGGATGGTGTCGGTAGAAACGGGGCAGATGTCCGCTTTAATTGTTCTTCTATCTGTATAAATGACGAACATATCAGAGGACAATTTGGTGGACACTCACTGGTCGAAACATCTTGTAAACCGGAACCCCACGTTTTCCACCTGGGGTGCATCACCCGACACCTTGATGAGCAGAGTGAAACAAGTCTTGATCAACGCCGATGCAGTGAATGCGGGCAACCGGCACTGCCACTGATTCGTAAGGACGGGGAAAGCGTCGATGACGACGAATCACCTTATTGTGAATCCCGAATGCTTAAAGTGGATGTCAATGTCAAAACACATACAGATGGTGCTACGCCCCTGCATATGGCCGCTCAGAACGGCCACATAGAGTCCGTCAAGGAGCTGCTGAAAAATTATCAAACCCCAGTCAATGAACAGATGAACGATGGCTGTACGCCTCTCCACTTAGCTGCTCGTAATGGCCACACAGAGATCGTCAGGGCATTTAAGGAAATTGCCCCCATGCGCATCCGAGTTGATGTCAAGAATAACAATGGTGATACGGCTCTCCACGAAGCTGCTCGTCAAGGCCACACAGAGACCATCAACGAAATTCTGGCCATTGACTCCACCCTGGCCAAAGCGAAGAATAACGATGCCGAAACGGCTCTTCATTTAGCTGCTCGTCAAGGCGACACAAAGGTCATCATGGCATTGCTGGACATTGCCCTGGCCAAAGAGAAGGATAACGATGGCTGGACGGCTCTCCAATGGTCTGCTGCTAAAGGCCACACAAAGGCCATCCGGACATTGCTGGCCTTTGACCGCTCCCTGGCCAAAGAGAAGACTAACGATGCCCAAACGGCTCTCCACGCCGCTGCTCTTAAAGGCCAAACAGAAGCCATCCAGACATTGCTGGACTTTGACCGCTCACTGGCCAAAGAGAAGGATAAGAATGGCCAAACGGCTCTCCATTACGCTATTTATAATGGCCAAACAGTGGCCATCCAGGCATTGTTGAACTTTGACCGCTCACTGGCCAAAGAGAAGGATAACGATGGCTGGACGGCTCTCCACAAAGCTGCTGAAAAAGGCCAAACAGAGGCCATCCGGGCATTGCTGGCCTTTGACCGCTCCCTGGCCAAAGAGAAGGATAAATATGGCAGATCGGCTCTCGAACTCGCTGCTTTTGAAGGCCACACAGAGGCCATCCAGACATTGCTGGACTTTGACCGCTCACTGGCCAAAGAGAAGACTAACCTTGGCTTCACGACTCTCCACGCCGCTGCTCTTAAAGGCCAAACAGAGGCCATCCAGACATTGCTGAACTTTGACCCCTCACTGGCCAAAAAGAAGTCTAACGATGGCCAAACAGCTCTCCACTCAGCTGCTTGTCAAGGCCAAACAGAGGCCATCCAGGCATTGCTGGACTTTGACCCCTCACTGGCCAAAGAGAAGAGTAACCTTGGCAGGTCGGCTCTCCACAGCTCTGCTCATGAAGGCCACACAGAGGCCATCCAGGCATTGCTGGACTTTGACCCCTCACTGGCCAAAGAGAAGAGTAACCGTGGCTGGTTGGCTCTCCACTCAGCTGCTTGTCAAGGCCACACAGAGGCCATCCAGACATTGCTGAGCTTTGACCCCTCACTGGCCAAAGAGAAGAGTAACCATGGCCGGACGGCTCTCCACAAAGCTGCTGAAAAAGGCCACACAGAGGCCATCCAGACATTGCTGGACTTTGACCCCTCCCTGGCCAAAAAGAAGACTATCGATGGCCAAACAGCTCTCCACTCAGCTGCTTGTCAAGGCCACACAGAGGCCATCCAGACATTGCTGAGCTTTGACCCCTCACTGGCCAAAGAGAAGAGTAACCATGGCTCGACGGCTCTCCACAGAGCTGCTGAACAAGGCCACACAAAGGCCATCCAGATATTGCTGGCCTTTGACCGCTCCCTGGCCAAAGAGAAAAATAAGTTTGGCAAAACGGCTCTCCACCGGTCTGCTGTTAACGGCCACACAGAGGTCATCCGGGCATTGCTGGACTTTGACAGCTCCCTGGCCAAAAAGAAGACTATCGATGGCCAAACAGCTCTCCACGCAGCTGCTCGTCAAGGCCAAACAGAGGCCATCCATGCATTGCTGGACTTTGACCGCTCCCTGGCCAAAGAGAAGGATAGAATTGGCTTGACGGCTCTCCACTACGCTGCTGAAAAAGGCCACACAGAGGCCATCCGGGCATTGCTGAACTTTGATCGTTCCCTGGCCAAAGAGAAGAATAAGTTTGGCGAAACGGCTCTTCACTGGTCTGCTGCTAAAGGCCACACAGAGGCCATCCAGACATTGCTGGACTTTGACCCCTCCCTGGCCAAAGAGAAGGATAACAATGGCCGAACGGCTTTCCACTTCGCTGCTCTTAAATACCAAACAGAGGCCATCCAGGCATTGCAGAACTTTGACCGCTCACTGGCCAAAGAGAAGGATAACAATGGCCAAACGGCTCTCGACGTCGCTGCTCTTAAAGGCCAAACAGAGGCCATCCTGGCATTGCTGAGCTTTGACCCCTCACTGGCCAAAGAGAAGAGTAACCATGGCTGGACGGCTCTCCACAGAGCTGCTGAACAAGGCCACACAAAGGCCATCCAGACATTGCTGGCCTTTGACCGCTCCCTGGCCAAAGAGAAGAATAAGTTTGGCGAAACGGCTCTCCTCAGGTCTGCTCATAAAGGCCACACAGAGGCCATCCAGACATTGCTGGACTTTGACCGCTCCCTGGCCAAAGAGAAGGATATATATGGCTGTACGCCTCTCCACGCCGCTGTTCTTAAAGGCCAAACAGAGGCCATCCAGACATTGCTGGACTTTGACCCCTCACTGACCAAAGAGAAGGGTGACAATGGCCAAACGGCTCTCCACTCCGCTGCTCTTAAAGGCCAAACAGAGGCCATCCAGGCATTGCTGGACTTTGACCGCTCCCTGGCCAAAGAGAAGGATAGAAATGGCTTGACGGTTCTCCACTACGCTTCTGAAAAAGGCCACACAGAGGCCATCCGTGCATTGCTGAACTTTGACCGCTCCCTGGCCAAAGAGAAGAGTAGGTTTGGCGAAACGGCTCTCCACTACGCTGCTCATAAAGGCCACACAGAGGCCATCCGGGCATTGCTGAACTTTGATCGCTCCCTGGCCAAAAAGAAAGATAGAGATGGCTGGACGGCTCTCCACTACGCTGCTCATAAAGGCCACACAGAAGCCATCCAGACATTGCTGGCCTTTGACCGCTCCCTGGCCAAAGTTAAGGATAAGAATTGCGAAACGGCGCTCAATTTAGCTGGTTCTCGTCCAAAAACGCATTGGGTAACCACAATATGACTGTACGTACGTTTTAATATTTCCTGACATTCTAGAGCACCAAGAAAATTCTCTCCTTTTTTCTCTAATGTGGGACGGATATTTGAGAAAAACTCAAAAAGCAGATAGCAAACATCTTCCCATAATGCTGGGAAGCTACTTTCATTTAGCGTTGAGGTAGCTGTCAGGATGGTGCTGGATGCCTGGCCAGAATCACCAGGTTGTAACAGACAACCGATAACCAGCAATGAGCATCAAAACGTTCAGAGCCCTTGCAGTGGCAACGTGATAGTCCAAAACATCTTTTTAGCCAGGAAATTCCTGCTTCAATACCTGCCCGGGAGCGAAAGAGCGTTTTATACATATACTGACTTTTAGTCATCTCTTCGACTTCAAGTCCACGCTTCTTATTAAAAGCCACATCGCTGATTCCCATGGCCTTGGCTTTTTCCAAATTAGCGCAACACGCGTATCCGCCGTCACTGCTTGTCTGGCGAGGAACACGGCCATAAATTTCTTTTTGTCTTTCCATCATCGGAATGAATCGGTCAGAATCCGCTGGATTACCTTCCTCGATAACCAGATCCGGGATCAATCGACTTTTTCCCTGAACCAGGTTCAGTTTATGGTCATACTGCACTTGCCGCCTGTCTTTTACGATGATATCCGTATGGGGTTCATACAGGCTAACCACTTTCTCCCGGGCTGGCACCTTTTCACCCTTCAAGACCCTGCGCTCTGTCTGAGAGACTATTGCATCCACCAGGGGCAACAGGTGATCCACATCAGCCTGCCATTTTTCGGCATCATCAGCCAGGAGACACTGCCCCTGCTGACGGGCGTCTGCAAGCTTGACAGTGGCTTCAATAAGCACCTTCCGGGATTTTCGGGTCAACTGCAGCAGTTTTTTATAATGCTGATGCCGCTCTTCTTTGCCAGCGTAGATGCATTTTCTGGCCGCATCTTTTACGGCTCGGTTGTGATGGGTATATTCATAAAGCGGTGTCGCTGTCAGTGTTTGTCCTCGTTCAAGCAGCCGACAAATTTCTTTAACGGAACTGGCTAAAAGATCACTGTCGCAAGGTGGTTTGATATCGGATTCGGTGACTGTGCTGTCAATGGCTACAGTGCGTCCTTTCTCAATTCCCTGATCTTTAGCGGTCATTAGCTGAAGTTGTTAATCCGTTCTCATGTAGATGCCGTAAGGAGGCTGATGAGCCCATGCAAACTGGAACGACCTGGGCGCTGGTTTGGTTCGAGGCGACAGAAGTCTCGAAAGAGCATGGAGTCCATCAAAACAAACGACAAGTAGTCATAATCACAATTCAAATACTTTTTCAGGATAAAATCTCCAGTTTTCAATTGGTTGTGTTTTTGGACGGGAACTCGCTAATCAGAAAGCCCATATATTGAGGAAGAGTGCATTGAGCAGTCGTGGGTCGGGTGATAGGGGTGGCCGAATGTTTCCGGAATGGATGGCCGGATACTTCCGGAATCAGTGGCCGGATGTTAGTGGAATAGGTGGCCGAATGCTCCGGAATGCGCAGCCGGGCGCGGCGCAGTACCTTTTATCTCTTCTGAATAAATGCCTTCTGGCCAACACCCACAGATTCACCTTTGACGTTAATAACCGAACCATCCCGAAGCTCTGCCTGACTGGTGCCATTGCCGTTATTAGCGCCTTGAACTGTTGCCAGATATTTGTGGTTGCCATTGCTTGCATTCCGGATAAACGATCACTGTCTAATGAAAATTGATTCCGTGCCTGACTTTCGATTTAAACGACAATCTTCTTGTTAAAAATTCTGTTTTTTGTGGAACTTACCCTGCTGATTTTTTGTCCTACTCGAAGTTTTGAGTCAAATGGCAGGCTAAAGCGATGGATGGTGTCGATAGAAACGGGGCAGATGTCCGCTTTAATTGTTCTTCTATCTGTATAAATGACGAACATATCAGAGGACAATTTGGTGGACACTCACTGGTTGAAACATCTTGCCAACCGGAACCCCACGTTTTCCACCTGGGGTGCATCACCCAACACCTTGATGAGCAGAGTGAAACAAATCTTGATCAACGCCGATGCGCTGAATGCGGGCAACCGGCACTGCCACTGATTCGTAAGGACGGGGAAAGCGTCGATGACGACGAATCACCTTATTGTGAATCCCGAATGCTTAAAGTGGATGTCAAT
>NZ_JAGHQV010000073.1:0-15475 GCF_017744175.1 Thalassotalea sp. G20_0
CAGTGCCGTTGTGCCGGTGTTAGCAGCGGCATTGATATCTGCTCCTGCGTCGATCAGCTGTGTCAGTCGATCAAATTTGCCCCAAAAGGCAGCTATTATCAAAGGCGTCACGCCGTCGTTATCAGTGACATTAATATTCCTCTTCTGTTATCAACAAGCCGCATGGAACGCCCACCAAGTTGTCCTCTGATGGGTCAGACACCCATACAGATAGGGCAATTAAATACGAACGTGTTCTGTCTGATATTATTCATCGCTTTAGCCTGCTATTTGACTCAACACTGTGGGTAGGACAAAAGTCAGCAGAGAAAATTCCATAAAAACAGCATTTTTAACAAGACGACTGTCGTAACTTCTGAGTCAGGCATGTACCTGCCCGGCAATGGTCGTTTGTTTACCAGTATTCAAGTGATGGCAACCACAAACTCTGGCAGCAATTCAAAGCCCTGATATCTGGAAGCGACCGGGTTGTTGCCACTACCGCCAATAATGGCAACGGCACCAGTCAGGCCGCGCTAAGGGATGGTTCAGTAATTACCGTCAAGGGGGAGTCAATTTCTGCACGACAGAAGGCATTTATCCAAGATGGGGAGATTAAAGGAACCGCACCGAATCTGGCGCAGTACGAAGTGGAAGTGTGAGACGATCAGATCAAGAATCAAGACCCGACCCCGGTTTCCCGACCCCGGTTTCCTCTCGGTTTCCTCTTGAGAGTCGTAAAGCCACGGTTATTTTCCTCTTTGGCCAGTAAGGGGGCTTTGGTCAGCAAGCAATGTCTGGATGGCCTGGATGGCCTTTGTTTGTCCCTGAAAAATAGCTGTGTCGAGAGCCGTATGGCCACGTTTATTTTTCTCTGCGGCCAGGGAGGGGGCTTTGGTCAGCAATGTCTGGATGGCCTCTGTTTGGCCCGCAGAAGCAGCTGTATGGAGAGCCGTATCGCCAAAGTTATCCTTCTCTGTGGCCAGGGAGGGGGCTTTGGTCAGCAATGTCTGGATGGCCTCTGTTTGGCCTTTTAAGGCAGCTATGTGAAGAGCCGTTAAGCCACCGTTAATTTTCTCTGTGGCCAGGGAGGGGGCTTTGGTCAGCAATGTCTGGATGGCCTGTGTTTGGCCTAAACGAGCAGCTAAGTGGAGAGCCGTAAAGCCACGTTTATTTTTCTCTGTGGCCAGGGAGGGGGCTTTGGTCAGCAATGTCTGGATGGCCTCTGTCTGGCCCGCAGAAGTAGCTGTATGGAGAGCCGTATCGCCAAAGTTATCCTGCTCTTTGGCCAGGGAGGGGGCTTTGGTCAGCAATGTCTGGATGGCCTGTGTTTGGCCTAAACGAGCAGCTAAGTGCAGAGCCATAAAGCCACGTTTATTTTTCTCTGTGGCCAGTGAGGGGGCTTTGGTCAGCAATGTCTGGATGGCCTCTGTTTGGCCCGCAGAAGCAGCTGTGTGGAGAGCCGTGTAGCCACCGTTATCCTTCTCTGTGACCAGGGAGGGGGCTTTGGTCAGCAATGTCAGGATGGCCTCTGTTTGGCCCCGAAAAGCAGCTGTGTGGAGAGCCGTTTCGCTACCGTTATCCTTCTCTGTGGCCAGGGAGGGGGCTTTGGTCAGCAATGTCTGGATGGTCCCTGTGTGGCCCTCAGAAGCAGCTGTGTGGAGAGCCGTCTGGCCATTGTTATTTTTCTCATTGACATTGATTCCTCTGGCGGACACCAGCTCCTTGACGGTCTTTGTGTGATCATTCCAGACAGCAAAGTGAAGAGCCGTATTGCCAAACCTATTTTTGGCATTCACTTGGATACCACAAGTACCGGAGTTGTTCAGTAATATCTTGATGGCCTCTGTGTGGCCACAGCAGGCAGCCAGGCTCAGAGCTGTATTGCCATAGCTATCATTGGCATTGACATCCACTCCCCTGGTTTCAATCAGCTTTTGCAGGCGTGTGGTATGGCCCCTGGCAGCGGCAATATGCAGTGGCGTTGTGCCTCTTTCATCGGTTGCATTGATGTATCTCGAGATGATCCGGCTAATGAAAGCTTTCATAGAATCATCTTCGCTGTCAGGAGTGCGCAGTACGGTAGTAATATCCGCTCCTTTACTAATCAGAATGTCCCGGATCTCACTGTTTCCCGTCAGGACAGCATTATACAAGGCACCGTAAAGGTCTTTCGCTCCCTCGTTAAGCAATAGTTCAAGGCACTGCTTTTTCCCCCACCTGGCGGCTTCGCGCAGGGCACCGTCAAGGTCGTTTGCTCCCACGTTGATCAGGGGTTTAAGACACAGCGTTTCTCCCTGCTCGGCGGCTTCGCGCAGGGCACCGTTAACGTCTTCAGCGGCCAGCAAGACCTTGATGACCTCTATGTGGCCATTGTAGCAAGCCAGGTCGAGAGCCCTATTGCCATCGTTATTCTTGATATTGACGCGAGATGGCCAGTCCAGCAACTTTTTGACGGACTCTGCACAGCCGTTTTGAGCAGCGAAGTGAAGAGCCGTCCAGCCTTTGCTATCAGTGGCATTGATGTTAGCTCCAGCCCAGAGCAAGGCATCCAGGCATCTGGCGCTACTATTCTCAGCAGCAAAGTGCAAAGGTGTATAGCCATCCTGATTGGCGGTGTTGACATCCCACCTGTGAGTCAGAAAAAATAAATCGTTATAAGAATCATTTAATCCTTCCATAAAACCCGGCATAGATGCGGATATGCCACCGGAAATAGCATTCATGATCGTCGAGAAAGCTAATTTTATAATTCTCCATTTTTGCTGATCTCGACCTGCCCACTGATCAACCAGAGTTCTCACGCATTGGTAAGCGTTGTTTTGAGAAGCAATATGCAGTGGGGTGTTACCGTCCTCAAGATAAATGGCGTTGCCCCTTTTTTTTCCGATATTTTCACCTCCGTTATGTGCCAGGTTTGATGTAGCAATGCCTAATAATACCGAACCTGATAATACTGAAATAGATGCCATGATATGTGGGAAGGCTGAGAGATCCCACGAAGATAGCAGAGTTCCAAAACCAACCATCGACATCACCGTCCCCATTGGAAATCCGGTAATATACATATTCGCAATTTCACCCACAATTTCACAAAGCGCAACAAACTTTGCACTGAAAGCTGCCGCTTCAACTGTGGTCAATCCAGCTATGGCCACTCCAACTCCTGTCGCCAATGTTGCTAATTGGGCACACAATTTTTTATGTTCATCCGCGTGATTTTGAATAGCACTCGACAAAGTCCGGAAGCACTCGGTGTAGTCCTGGCTATCAGTATGCCCACTAGCTTCAGCTTCAGCTACCGCTCTTGCTGCAGCGGAAAGAGCAGAAGTGACGTCGCCTTCAGGTTTCAGTTCAAGTCCCAACTTAAGAGCTTCCAAGTCCCCCTTTTGACAGGCATCCTTTAACAATGGCTTTTCATTTCGACGCAAGGACATGCCCGGTCCACACTTACACTTTTCCGGTTTATTCAATGAATTAGCATTTTTGCGTATACATTCCAAGTGCCCCATTTCATGTTTTTCGCACTTTGTTTCGACCACTGAACGTCGACCAAGTTTTCCGGTATTCCCTCCACCACAGTAAGAACACTTAAAGAGGACATCTGCCCCGTTTCTACCGACACCATCCATCGCTTTAGCCTGCTATATGACCCAAAACTGTGAGTAGGACAAAAATCAGCAAGGAAAATTCCATAAAAAAAAACAGCATTTTTAACAAGACGACTGTCGTACCCCCTGAGTCAAGAGTGCACCTGTCTGGCAATGGTCGTTTGTTTACCAGTATTCAAGTGATGGCAACCACAAACTCTACTTTAGAGATTCAGAAGTACAATAGAACTATTTTTTTTGATCTAAACCAATCGTCACGGAACTATAAATTCAGGCGATTGAGATGATTTTTTCAGGGCAAAGCATATTATTAGAAGCACTATTGTTTTATATAACATTTCTTGCCGAAGCTGTTTCTACCCAGGCTGGGCCCGTATTTTGTGGATTACTGATCGGTAGTATGCTTTCCGGGGAAGGATTCCTGACTCATGCATTACTGGCCATTCAGTACGATAAAGTCTGGAGCAGTTATCATCACTGGGTTGCCACTGGTCGCTGGCGCTGGTGAAGTCTTGCAGCCCGATTGTTACTATTGGTTAGCTCAAAAGTGCCCGAAGACGAACCGGTTTTGATGATTCTGGATGACCAGACCATCGAACGCTGTTCATCGAAAGCTCCTGCCTGCCGTACACATCGTCAGCACAGTCAGAAGAAGAATCGTGCCACTTAATATCCTTGGGCAGTGCTGGGTTTATCTTGCCATTGCCTTTAAAAGACCTTCAGACTGGATTGATCTTAGCTGGCAGGCGGGTCATGGATTCGTAATTCGTTGAGGCGACTTTCATCCATCAGTCAGGGAATCCACTGACTTAAATCTACTGGCGGTTGCCGGTCATTGGCAATGCAAGCTTCAAGATAACCTGTCAGCCACAGCTTCCCAATGATTTGCCAGGCTCTCCAACACTTTCCTTGCCTTTGGAGCCAGCCTTGGGCGTGTCAGCTCCTTGTCCCGCTGAGAGGCTATAAGCTCAACTTGCTTTTCCAGCCTCAACTGTCGTGTTGGCCACTGCTGCGGATCATTCCGAACAAGAAATCGCTGCACGTTTAAGTAATACAAACGACCACTTGCCAGAGGTAATCGTTCCTGCGGCCAGATAAAGCCCACGCTGCTTATACGAATTAAGTTGTCTGTTGACCGGAATTCGATAACATCGCAATGATCACAGCCTGGGAAAGGATGGAAGGGTAAACGACAGGTGGGGCAATGTTTCTCGTCATCAGGCAGGTCAACGTCCTGGTCAACCACCGGTAGGTTCTCATGTTTTCTCCGGCCATGGCTCGGAGTTCCCGGTTGCTGGCCACGTTTACGGGTTGTTGGTTGTCGTATAGTGTTTTTGCTTTGTTTTTCCTGACCTTGTTTGGAGCGACTTTTCTTTTCGGTAGAGCGACCAAAGACCATATGTTTCATGTGACTTAGCTGAGAATTACGTTCTTTGTTTTGCGTTTTGAGTTGCTCGACTTCAGCCTTATGTTCTTTTTTCATCAAGGCAATGGCAGCTGTCAATTCGCGCTCACGATCTCGAGCTCGTTCCCACAGATCCCGATAGTGATTGACCTGCCATTTGAGATCAATGCATTCCTGCTTGGTCAAGCTGACTTGAACAAGACTGAAGGGAGTGCCGGGTTGACCCGAAGTGCATTCAGGTTCAGGGGAGATATCAAGCATCTGCCAAGGGTTGAATACATGACTTTTGATGCTTGAATTATGGTTTTAGCGAAGAGTTACCCCTTGGTATACTTTTTGGCATTAACCGGCTGATAATTAATAAGAAAATCCGGTTTCAAAAATGGCACAGCAGGTATACCTGTTTGTCGAAACCAGCGCCATCCGTGGCGGTTGAGTTACTGCTGCTTTTCCAGCCATTGCCGAATCGTTAATTCTCTGGAAATCCGCTGGTGAAGCCAGTCATCAATCAGCTGCTCTATCAGGTTTCGGAATTGGATTTCATCGGGAAAATCCCACGGCTCAAATTCCGGATGCTGTTCGCACAATACAATCCAGAGTTGAGTGGCCAGTGTTTTTTAGGGCGAATGTCCATATTGAATGAGATGGCTGTAGGTATGACTTCCCATGGCGCTGATTTCACAAGCGGAATTTGCCAGGAGCAAGGCTTTACCAAAGGCTATGTCACCAAGCTGATTAAAAAGGGCATTGTGAAACTGAAAAATGGCAAGGTGGACTCGGTGCAGGCTGAACAGGCGATGAAAGCCAATAATGACCCAGTGACGTTTATCCGTTCCGATCAATCCACCGATCTTGCTCCGACACAACCGGGAGCTGTTGACTTTGTCACTGCCCGCACCATGCGGGAAGCATTCAAGGCCAAGATGGCCAAGCTGGAGTATGAGGAAAAAAGCGGTACCCTGACCGATGCAGCTAAGGTAAAGCAGGATGCTTTCAAGGCAGGCCGGATTATTCGAGATGAACTGCTGGCCATTCCTGATCGGATGGCGGATGTGTTGGCGGCAGAGGATGACCCAGGAAAAGTGGGGGAGCTACTTCAAGAGGAGTTGGAAGCGATACTTAATGCTATGGTTTTACCGTAGTCGTTTTTGAGCGGCTTTATAGGCCTCGCTTCGCTCTCGTTTACCGACACTGATCACAAATACTACAACAACGTCGTCCAAGACTTGATAAACCAACCGATAGCCCGAATTTCGCAGTTTGATTTTGTAGCAGTCTTTCTGGCCGGACAGTTTATCTTTGGAAACTTTAGGGTTCTCCAAGCGTTTACGCAGCTTGGCTTTGAACTGTTCTCTCACTGTGGAGTTGAGTTTCTGCCATTCTTTCCATGCCAGTGCAGAAAAATCCAGCTCATAGGTCATCGATATTTACCCGAATCCGCTCATCATTTTTGCGTTCTTCGACGATGGCTGCGAGTTCCAGGTCATCCAGAGCATCGAGCATAGCTTCATAAACATGGGCTGGCACTGCATAAAACACGGGTTGATTGCGATTCAGGATGGCCACGGTTTCACCATTGGCTTCTTTCAGAACAGCCATCGGGTTTTTTTTGAGTTCGGATATCCCGGCACTGACATCAGCGAGAATAGGATGGACTGAGGCCATAACTAGCTCCTTTTACGGTTGATTAATAGATCAAATAATAGACCTATTATTAGGTTTCTTCAAAGATTGCTTAAATGGTTGATAGCCTGTCAGTCAAAAGCCCATATTTTGAAGGCTTCTTCAAAGGGCTGAGGCCGGACACTCGCCTGACCGTTTCCGAATGAGCTGACCAGAAACGGATTCTTCCGGCAAAAGCCACCAAAGAAGCTGGCCGATGGCGAACTTCCCGCACACCGTATCTGAAAGAAATCATGAATTGTCTGTCACCATCGTCGCCTGTTGAGCAGGTGGTGTTTATGAAGGGTGCCCAGGTGGGTGGCACCGAATGCGGCAATAACTGGCTTGGTTATGTGATTGACCATACGCCGGGTCCCATGATGTATGTGCTTACCACGCTGGATATGGCCAAGCGGACATCAAAGCAGCGGATTGCTCCGATGATCGATGAAATGCCGGATCTGCGGAAGAAGGTGAAAGATCCCAGAAGCCGGGACAGTGGCAATACTTTGCTGACCAAGGAGTTTCCCAATGGTGTGCTGATCTTTACCGGAGCCAACTCAGCAGCAGGCCTTCGCTCAATGCCTGCCCGTTTTCTGTTTATGGATGAAGTGGATGCCTACGACGATGATGTGGATGGTGAGGGTAGTCCCATCAATCTGGATTTATTGGCAAAAGGCCGACCAGCACCAGAAGATACGCCTGATCCTGAATTAGAAGAAACCAGCAACAAGCCAAAACCAGTCCGTCGTTCATCCCGCAGCTCCTACCTTCAGAGATAACCTCCATGATCAGACAGAATACCAGGCTCTGAAACGGGCAGTGCTGCTGCGTGAGACACGTACCGTGGAATTTGAAGGTCGACGGAGTACAGTAGCTTTGCTGAAATGGAAAGGCGATTGCAGGCCATCGAACGGGAATTGGTTAAGCAGCAAAAACGTCCGAAGCAGTATGGCATCTGTTCATCCAAGGGAGTTTGAGCATGGGATTGCTCACCAACCTGTTTCGTCGTTTCAAAAACTCAGCCTATACCGCTGCCGGTATAGGGCGACGAACCAAAACCTGTTTCTGCAATGGTTGGATGAATCGGACGCTGATGGTCTGCTGAGTTTCACTGGCGAGCAATCGCTGATTACCCGTGCCATGTTTGAAGGTGGCGAGTGCTTTGTCAGGCTACGTCCCCGCAGACTGGAAGACGGTTTATCCGTTCCCCTGCAACTGCAGGTGCTGGAATCCGAGTTTGTCCCCATCAGCTATAACGAAACACTGGATAATGGCCATGTGATTAAGGCGGGGATTGAGTTTAACAAGCTGGGGATGCGAGTCGCTTATTACTTTCACCGGGGGGAGCATCCAGCCGAGTTTGCTTTTGACAGCACCAGACTGGTTCGGGTGAAGGCCGACAATGTTCTTCATATATTTGAAGCCCTGCGTCCGGGACAGCTAAGAGGCCAGCCATTACTGACTCAGGTATTAATCAGACTCTATCATCTGGACAAATTTGATGACGCCACGCTATTACGGCAGGAGATTGCCAACCTGTTTACCGGCTTTATTAAAAAGTCATCTCCGGAACAAGACTCTATTGATCCTCTGACCGGCAAGCCGCTGGTGTTTGGCGACAATGGTCTGCCCATGGTGGCGATGGAACCAGGAACCATGCAGGAGCTGGCACCGGGTGAAGAGGTCGAGTTCAATAATCCACCGGGTACTGCCGCAGACTATCCCAATTTTATGAAGCAGCAGTTAATGGCGATTGCCGCAGGTATTGGATTGCCTTATGAACTGCTGTCGGGTGATATGGCGGGAGTCAGTGACCGGGCACTGCGGCTGATCATCAATGAGTTCCGCCGCCGCATTCAGCAGATTCAGCATAACCAGATTATCTTTCAGTTCTGTCGGCCGGTCTGGAACCGCTGGTTGGATATGACGGTGCTCAGTGGTTCGGTAGCTATTCCAGAGTATGCCAATAACCCAAGAGCCTATCGCCGGGTGAAGTGGATCGCCCATGGCTGGCCGTATATGCACCCGGTTCAGGATATGCAGGCACAGAAAATGGCCGTGCGTTCTGGTTTCAAGTCCCGCTCAGAGGTGGTCAGCGAATTGGGTTATGACAGCGAGCAGATGGATGGCGAAATCGCTGCGGATAATCGCCGGGCAGACAGC
Source organism: Thalassotalea sp. G20_0 (assembly GCF_017744175.1). Taxonomy (NCBI): domain Bacteria; kingdom Pseudomonadati; phylum Pseudomonadota; class Gammaproteobacteria; order Alteromonadales; family Colwelliaceae; genus Thalassotalea; species Thalassotalea sp. G20_0. Next base: position 8,824 of record NZ_JAGHQV010000073.1, read on the forward strand.
CACTCACTGAAATACGACAGCGATGGCCGTGACCCGGAAAACCATAAATCTTCCAATCAACCAGCAAAGGATGACAGGGATGAGTCATAACCGACAGTGGTACACCTTTAAAAACGAAGCCAATCAGACTCCGGAGCTATTCATCTTCGATGATATTGATGACTGGTGCGGCGTTTCGGCACAGAGCGTAGTGGATCACATCCGTAATCTGGATGCCTCAGAGATCAATGTCCGGCTCAATAGCCGGGGCGGTATGGTGTTTGAAGGCATTGCCATTTATAACGCCCTGCGTCTGCATAAAGCCAATATCCATGTCACCATCGAAGGGCTGGCGGCCAGCATTGCCAGTGTCATTGCCATGGCCGGTGATACGGTCACCATCGCTGAGAATGCCATGATGATGATCCATAACCCCTATGGCTGGGCACAGGGCGATGCCGAAGCCATGCGTAAAACCGCCGATATTATGGATAAGATCGCGGACAGTATTGCTGTGTCTTACACCGCCAGAACCGGCAATAGCCTAGAAGAAATGAAGGCGCTGATGGAATCGGAGTCCTGGTTCACCGCAAAAGAAGCGCTGGACATGGGCCTGGTGGATCAGATTGATGAACCGGTGAAGGCCGCTGCCCGCTTTGATCTCTCCATGTTTCGTAATACACCGGATGGCTATGGACGTATCGAGCAAGCTAAAAAAACGACAGAGCCAGCTCCGCCACAGAATCAGACGATGGAGCCGCAACCTCAAGTTGATTCTGTGGCTATTGCTGATCTTTGCCGTCAGGCTGGTTATGCGGAAAAAACCGCTGCAATTCTTAAAGCGGCACTGTCGGAAGATGAGGTCAAGGCTCGACTCGCCAGCTATGACCAGATTAAGAACCTCTGCCAGACAGCAGGCTTCCCGGATAAGGCAGCGGATTTTATAAAAGACGACTGCTCGGTATCCGAAGTGCAGAACAGCCTGTTGGCATTGCTGACTTCTGAAGATGAACCCATCAACAATGCCCTGACGCCCAAGCAGCAAGGCCTGAAACCCACCACTTCTGCCATAGATACGCAGGCAATTTACAGTCGGCGTAATCGCGCTTAACCCCTGTCTAATATCCTCCAACCAAAAGGACTTTACCCATGAGCGTAAAAACGGAATCGGTCTATACCGGTGAATTTCTGGTGTCTGAAGGCAATAACACCATCAGCCGTGAGCTGGTGCCATTGGCTGCGAACCTGACAATGGAGCCTGGTACGGTGGTCGGCAAAGAATCGGCTACCGGAGCATTCAAGCCCCTTGATCCAGGTGCTTCAGATGGCACTGAAACCGCTGCTGGCATTCTCTACGCTGGCAAGGTGACCGATGCCTCTGGTGGTGACGGTGTGATCATCACCCGTCTGGCAGAAGTGGTGGACAGTCTGCTGATCTGGCCTGCCGGGATTACCGATGAGCAAAAGACAGCAGCTGTAGATCAACTGGCAGGACTGGATATTATTCTGCGCAGTGAATAACCCTTCCTGATTTTTACCTCTGTAACTCACTCTTAACAAACTTCCGTTATCAAGGAGCGATAACATGCTGGATATTTTTAATGACGATGCGTTCAGCCTTACCAGCCTGACCGCCACCATCAATGAGATGGACTACAAGCCGGGTCGTCTTGGGCAACTGGGGCTCTTTCAGAAGAACGGTATCAATACAACAACCGTCGTGGTAGAGAGCATTAACGGAGAACTCCGCTTGTTGCCCTCTACCGAGCGTGGTGCACCCGCTACTCAGGCCATTGGCGATAAACGTCAGTTGCGCAGCTTTGTGGTGCCCCATATTCCCCACGATAGCACGATTCTTGCAGCAGAAGTGCAGAATGTCCGTCAGTTTGGCAGTGAGGATGCCATGCAAGGAGTGCAGGCCGTAGTGAACCAGCGGTTGCAAAAGATGAATGCCAACCATGAGGTCACCCTGGAATTTCTGCGCATGGGGGCGCTCAAGGGTGAAATTCTGGATGGCGATGGCAGCACCATACTCTACAACCTGTTTGATGAGTTTGGCGTTACTCAGCAAACCCATGATTTCAAGTTCAGCAGCACGACCACTGACGTTCGAGCCCAGGGCGTCAAAGCCCGTCGTCTGGTGGATGATGCTTTGGGAGCACTGCCCTACAGTGGCCTTCATGCGTTTTGTGGCTCCGACTTCTTTGATGGGCTGGTTGGCCACAAGTCAGTAAAAGAAGCCTACCAGCGTTGGCAGGACGGTGAAGCCCTGCGTACCGATCCTAAGGGCCGGTTCCGTTTTGCGGATATTGATTGGGAAGAGTACCGGGGCTCTGTAGGTGGCAATGACTTTGTTGCCGCCAATGAAGCTTATCTCTACCCGACTGGGGCGGATATCTTCAAGACCTGGTTTGCGCCGGCAGATTTTGTCGAAACCGTCAACACCATTGGCCTGCCTCGCTATGCCAAGCAGAAGGTGATGGATTTTGAGAAGGGTGTGATTGTTCATACCCAGTCGAATCCACTGCCGATCAACCTACGACCACGGGCAGTGATTAAACTGACCATGAGCTAACCCATAAGCAAGGAGACTGCTCCAATGGATGAAGCCTTCAAAGTGATGGATCACACCATTCTTTCAACCTTTGGGCAGTCAGTTTTACTGACGCTTTCGGATCAGTCATCGCTGGAAACCCGCGGCATTATCAATAAAGAACTGGTAGAGCTTGGCAAGTATGAGGCTGTCCAGGGAGAGGTAACCGTTCTCTCTGTGGATAGTGCTATCCGCCTGAAGCGTGGCGATACCGTGTTGGCCAATGGTCAGGTTTATGAAGTGGACCGAAAACTGAAAGACGATGGCTATTTAGCCAAATGGAATATCTATGCTCATTGAACAGGAAGTCAGCGGCGATATTGAAGAACTCACCGCCTTGTTCAAACAGTCCCCGGAAAAAACAGAGCAAGCCATTCAGCGAGCCCTGTCCAAACTGAGCCGTTGGGCTGAACGACAAGTGCTGCGTGATATCTCCCGACGGATGAAAGTCTCCCAAAAGGTACTGAAAGAACTGAACCGAATTCGGGTAAGGCTCAATAAAAGTTACGGCAGAAAAGAACGTTACCTGACCATCTGGATTGGTATTAATGAAGTAGGTGCCCATCGCCTAGGTAACCCAAGACAAACCCGGCGAGGTGTCCGGGTAGGCAGTCACAGTTTTTGGGAAAACAGTTTTCTGATGCAGCCGGTTAATGCTTCCCGGGAACTGATCTTTGAGCGCAAGGATAACTGGCAACACCGTTACCAACAATCCAAACGCTCAGGCCGGTGGATGTGGATGGGCTTGCCGCTGGAAAAGAAAACCGTCCGGATCGATAGGGAAGTCGAAACCTCACTGGCAAAAATCAGCCCACTGCTGGTGAACCGGTTTACTGATCTGCTCCACCAGGAACTAAACTATGTTTTCAAGATCGCCTCCAGCATCGAACCCTGAACGACAGATTATTGAAAAGCTGATTACCCATCTGAAGCAGATTTCTGAACATACTTTGCTGGGTTATTCAGCCACCGGTCAAGAACAGGATTTAGACCTCCCGGCTATTCTGGTGCAGCTGGAATCCATTAATGAAGAGCAACGCCAGGGCCAACGGGCAAAGTACCGGATGGCGTTCAATATCAGTGCCGTGGCCAAAACCAATAAAGACACTACTTTTACCCTGCTGGACTTAACCCGCTCCATTCGAGAGTTATTTACTACCGGCCAACGCTTCACCCCGGAAGCCCGACATATCAGCTTCAGTGAAACCCAGTTCGATATTGCCCCAAGCAATGCCCATTTGTCGTTTGCTGACCTGCAACTGCAGATCGAAGTCATCCTCTAACCCCACCTTCCTTTTAAGGAGATAACCATGTCTACGATGGATCGTAGCTTTATCGGTGCCGGAAGCATCTACATCAAACCCGCTGATGATTCCGCTCCCCTGCTGCCGGTTGGCAACGTCAGCCAGTTTCAATTCAGTTTCGAGGAAGATAAAAAGGAGCTGAAAAACTATCTCGGCGGTGGTGGTAATCGCAATACCATCAGTCGGATATCCTCTATCTCGGCCAGCCTCACGGCTCATGACTTTACCGCTGCAAACTTGTCCATGGCGCTGCGTGGCTCTGTGGCCGCTGGCTCAACGACTGTGGTCACAGATGAACTTCATACCAGCTTTGGCGTTGCTGACGAGCTTATTCCCTTCCATAAGCTTCCTGATATGTCCAAGGCTGTTACGGTTAAAGATAATCTGGATACCGTACTGACAGCCGGGGATGATTATGAATTGACTAAATCCGGTATCAAGGTGATTGGCGGTGGTGGCATTGATAACATGGGGGTGAAAGTGAGCTATACCCCACTGGCTACCAATATGGTTCAGGCGCTTATTGAATCGGGCAAAGAGTTTGTCCTGTTTATGGAAGGTCTCAACGATGCACAGGATGGCAAGCCGTTTAATATCCGGGTTCATCGGGTGAAGTTCTCCCCTGTTCAGAACCTTGATTTTATTTCGGACGACTTTGCCGCTATCGCACTGGAACTGGATGTACTGGCAGACAGTACCATTGAGGGCTCCGGCCTGAGTACCTTTATGCAGATTGATCTGGCACAGTAACCCCCGTTTGCTTCCTGCAATTTAGCCCCTGACTCCTTAAAAGAGCAAGGGCTTTTTTTTGATAAAAGACTATGGCCAATATCAAACAATCCGCAATTCGCTTAATCCTGAAAGCAAAGGATTTACTGTCCAAGGATGTTAAAAAATCCTCGGCTTCCCTGGATGCCTTCAGGCAAGAGGCAAATAAGCTTAAAGGCCAATTAGAGGAACTGGAAAACCAGAATAAGCTCCTTTCGTCTTTTAAAAAGCAGGCCAAGGCCACCCACGATGCCGGTCGGGCTTTTCGTGAGGCTGAAGATAAGGTGGCCAGGCTTGGCCGGGAAATGGGCAAGACCAACACGCCTGCCAAGGCCATGCAAGCGGCCATGGCAAAAGCCCGAAAAGACGTAAAAAAGGCGAATACCGAATACAACCGCCAACGGGAGGCGCTGGCCAAGCTTCGGGGTTCAATGTCCTCTGCTGGATTATCGACCAAAAACCTGAAGCAGCAGGCCAAGCTCGAACAGCAGCTAAACGACACCCGAACCGCCTTCAAACGGGCGGATGAAAGCGCCAGACAGACAGCCAGATCCCTGCGTAACAGCAACCTGGAAAAGACGGCCAGGGATGCCGAATCAGCAAGCACATCGGTTGGCAAGCTTACCCGGCGTTTTCTTGGTCTGGCAGCGGCCACCACAGGGCTTTATGCCTTAAGTCGAAGTATTCAGGGAGTGCTTAAGACAGGTGACCAGTTTGAGCGTTTGGCCGTGCAGATGGAGGCGGTTACCGGTTCGGCTGAAAGTGCCCGGCAAGCCACCCAATGGATTAAAGATTTTACCCGGAATACGCCCTATCAACTGGAAGAAGTGTCAGAAGCCTTTGTTCGGCTCAAAGCCTTCGGCCTTGATCCTATGGATGGCACCATGCAGGCCCTGGTTGATCAGGCATCCAAGCTTGGCGGCGGTATGGAAAGGCTTAACGGGATCTCCCTGGCTGTCGGTCAGGCATGGGCAAAGCAAAAGCTCCAGGGCGAAGAGATTCTGCAGATGGTCGAGCGGGGCATCCCGGTTTGGGATTTGCTGCAAAAGGTAACCGGCAAAAACGTTCAGGAGCTGCAAAAGCTGTCTTCGGCTGGCCTTATTGGTCGGGATGTTATGAGGGAGCTGATTCTTGAAATTGGCAAATCCTCCGAGGGTGCTGCGGCCAAGAACATGAGTCTGCTGTCGGGTTATGTCAGTAACCTGAAAGACAGCTGGCAGCAGTTCCAGGATGAAGTGGCCAAGAGCGGTGTTCTGGATTATGCCAGAGAGTCGCTGGCAGGCATCGCTGCCGAAATTGAGCGGATGAACCAGAATGGCCAGCTGCCTGAATTGGCGAAAAGGATCAGCGATGCCTTTATTGCCATGGGTGACGCTTTTAAGCATGCCTTCTCTGGAGTTACCGTTGATGGCTTTGTCACCAGTATCCAATCAGGCTTTACCACCATCACAGAATCCATGGCGGCGCTGCGGACTGCCTTTGATTTTACCAGCTCCACAGTAAAGGGCTTTTTCAATACCTTCACAGCCATTGTTAAAGGCTTTGCTACAGCCTATACCGGGATACTATACGGCATTGTCAGGGTATGGCAGGAAACAGCAGATGCCTTGGGCTTTGATGGCATTGCCGAAAAGCTAAAAGGGACAACCGATTTTCTTGAGGGCTTGACCAGAGAGTTTGCCCGGCAGACGGTTGAGGATGCCAAGGATGTCCGGGATGCGCTGGTTGGGGTATACGACAGCTTTGCCGAAGAAAGCCGAGATGCGGTAAAGACAGCAAACCATGCAGCCAAGACCATAACCAAAAGTCAGAGGTTGCTCTGGCAAAATTACGCCGATGAATTAATTGCCGGGCAAAAACGGGTTGAGGAAGCCACAGCCAAAACAGCCAAAGCCGTTAAAAGTCATTTTGAGAATGCAGCGGATGCTATCAGTCAGGTCAACGCAGCCGAAACCCGAACGGAGCTGGCCAGCCTTGGGGTAGCCTTGGCTGAAGCTTTCTCTCAGGG
>NZ_JAGHQV010000074.1:0-15110 GCF_017744175.1 Thalassotalea sp. G20_0
GAATAAAGTGGTCTCTCTCTTCTTTTGATTCGGCTTTGGTTTTCACCCGGGGCAACAGCGCGGCCACGGACTCTTTGAGCTTGGGTGTTTTCTCCAGTTCCAGCCCGTTGTCCACCAGTTTCGCCACCGCCCACAGCAGGTTGGCGATATGCTGAGGACTAAAGTGGTCTTTCTCTTCTTTTGATTCGGCTTTGGTTTTCACATGGGGCAACAGCGCGGCTACAACCCCTTTGAGCTTGGGTGTTTTCTCCAGCTCCAGCCCGTTGTCCACCAGTTTCGCCACGGCCCACAGCAGGTTGGCGACTTCCTGAGGATTAAAGTGGTCTTTCTCTTCTGTTGATTCGGCTTTGGTTTTCACATAGGGCAACAGCGTGGCGACGGCTTCTTTTAGCTTCGGTGTCGTCTCCAGCTCAAGCCCGTTGCCAACAATTTTTGCCAGGGCCCACAGCAGATTGGCGGTACCTTGGGCATCAATACCCCTGGCTTCAGTTTTTTGTTTGCACTTAAGTATTACTGCATCAAGTAAAGTTGACAATAAAGCTGCCTGAGTTTCCTTACTTCCCTCATTCATGTATTTATGAGGGGTAAAAACACCCGCTGAAGTAAATGAATGAAACGTTGTCGTCAGACTTCGCCAGGTCCATCCGGCGGTAGCTTTAAAATCGTGCAACAATGGTATCAGTTGGCGTTGTTCACTATGATGCAAAGGTCTTCCTGACGCTGAAGTGTATTGTTTGATTAAAGTGGCAAATTGACCGTGTTTTTTACCATCATAGCGATCACCAAAACGAGCAGATATCCTCACCAGGTAATCCATTCTTTCTTGTGTGATGAGAGCATGAAAATCATGAACAGGTTTTACTGAATGTCTTGGTGGATGGTTAGCAGAACAGGCGTCAGAAGCAGAATAGAATTCATTACGCTCCCGGATATAGGCGAGTGGTACATTCACCTGTCTGACTGTGCCATGCCAGTATCGCCCACTCTCTGAAGAATCGGTACGATCATCCGGTTGATTATAATCATTACCAGATGTTGCGCATTTCCAACTGATACCAGCACCGCCTCTATCCATAATTATATTTCATTAATTCATGTAAAATATAAAAAGTAGACTACTTTACGGCCTCATCAGGCAGTAGTTTTTACTGGCTTTTTTCTCTTCCTTTTTCTCTTTTTTGGTTTATTTATTTGCTCTTCTAAATATTCTTCAGCGGTAAAATAACAGTCATCGGATAATTGCCATCCTTCATCGGCAGTAAAGTATGCCTCACCTGCCGCACACTCACTGCTGTCAGGTGACACAGGATCATGGGCCCCTGGCAGGATGGCTAACTTTGTCTTTATTTGCTCAATAACTCTTTGTATTGAATACTGGTTATCAAGCTTGTTCACCGGTATTTCAATAAACTCAAATCCTAATTTTTTATACAGGGCGATTTTCAACACAGTCGAACCATTCCTGGTTTTGAAATCACCACCCACGTAATGGAAAGGCCCCTGAACGTCGATCACAATGTTGTAATCTGGCAGTAGCAGGTCAACCGGAGGTAATGAGTTCAGACTCTTCTCTTCTTCAATCTTCAAAGAGGGAAGGCTTGATCGGAGTTGATCGTGAAAAGTGGATTGTGATTGTGAAGTGTTTGTTCGGTAATGGGGAACCACCGGACACGCTCTCCCCAGCCAACTTGTGACCATAGCAATAATGGATGGATCCTCGGTATTACCGGTGAGTGTATTTCCCAGGCAAGAAAATAGTCTACCTATGTGCTTTTCAAGTGAGTTTTTATTATTTTCACCGTAGGCCAGATAAAATCTGGCACAGAACGCCATGACTCCCCACAGAGACATCCATCTACCTTGATGAGAGCGCGAGGTGTTTTCGCTGATTTTGCCGACAAGGGAAGCTAACGTTGATTTAACCACATTCAGCTCAATAGCCTCACCCAGTTTTGCCACGGCCCATATCATGTTGGCGACTTCCTGTGGCTTGAATTGGTCTTTCTCTTCTTTTGATTTGGCTTTGGTTTGCACATGGGGCAACAGCGCGACCACAGCCTCTTTGAACTTAGCTGTCTTATCCAGCTTCAACCTGTTCTCCACCAGTTTCGCCAGGGCCCACAGCTGGTTGGCGATATGCTGAGGAGTAAAGAGGTCTGTCTCTTCTAATGATTCGGCTTTGGTTGTCACATGGGGCAACAGCGCAAACACGGCCTCTTTCATCTTTGGTGTCTTCCCCAGCTCCAGTCCGTTTTCTACCAGTTTCGCCATGGCCCACAGCAAGTTGGCGGTATCTTTTGCGCTGAAGCGGTCTTTCTCTTCTATTGATCCGGCGTTGGTTTTCACATAGGGCAACAACCAGGCCACGGCCTCTTTAAGCCTGGGTGTCTTCTCAAATGTCAGTCCGTTGTCTACCAGTTTCGCCACAGCCCACAACAGGTTGGCGACGCCCTGTGGCCTGAAGCGGTCTTTCTCTTCTTTTGATTCGGCTTTGGTTTTCACATGAGGCAACAGCGCGGCCACAGCCTCTTTGAGCTTCGGGGTGTTCTCCAGCTCCAGCCCGTTTTCCACCAGTTTTGCCAGGGCCCACAGCTGATTGGCGATATGCTGAGGAATAAAATGGTCTTTCTCTTGTTTTGATTCGGCCTTGGTTTTCACATGGGACAACAGCGCAACCACAACCTCTTTGAGCTTCGGTATCCTCTCCAGCTCCAGTCCATAGTCCACCAGTTTCGCGAAGGCCCACAGCTGGTTGACGATACCTTGAGTGTCAAAGTGCTCTTTGTCTTCTTTTGATTCTGCTTTGGTTTTCACATGAGGCAACAACGCGGCCACGGTCCCTTTGAGCTTTGGAGTCTTCTCCACCCCCTTGTCCACCAATTTCGCCAGGGCCCACAGCAGGTTGCTGATATGCTGAGGAATAAAGTGGTCTCTCTCTTCCTTTGATTTAGCTTTGGCTTTCACATGGGGCAACAGTGCGGCCACGACCTCTCTGAGCATCAGTGTCTTGTCCGGCTCCAGCCCGTTGTCCACCAGCTTCGCCACAGACCATAGCAGATTGGAGATATGCTGAGGAATAAAGTGGTCTCTCTCTTCCTGTGATTTGGCTTTGGTTTTAACATGGATCAACAGTGCGGCAACAGCCTCTTTGAGCTTCGGTGTTTTCTCCAGCTCCAGCCCTTTGTCCACCAGTCTCGCTAAGGACCACAGCAGGTTATTGATACCTTGTACATCAAGATCCCTGGCTTCAAGTGTTTGGTTGCAATTAAGTATTACTTGATCAAGTAAAGTGGACAGTAAAGCAGCTTGAGTTTTCTTAACCAACTCTTCCGTATATTTATGAGAGGTAAAAACACCCGCTGAAGTAAATGAATGAAACGTCGTCGTCAGACTTCGCCAGGTCCACCCAGGTGTCGCTTTAAAATCGTGCAACAATGGTATCAGTTGGCGTTGTTCACTATGATTCAAAGATCGTTTTGACGCTGAAGTGTATTGTTTGATGGAAAGGGCAAGTTGACAGTGTTTTTTACCATCATAGTGATCACCATAATGAGTAGATATCTTCATCATGTAATCTATTTTTTCTGGTGTAATGAGAGCTTTGAAACCATGAACAGGTTTTATTGAATATCTTGGTGGATGGTCAGCAGAGCAGGCGTCAGAAGCCGTATAAAATTCATTACTCTCCCGGATATAGGCGAGTGGCGCATCCAACTGTCTGACTGCACCATGCAAGTATCGCCCACTTTTTGCAGAATCGGTACGACCATCCGGTTGTTTATAATCATTATCTGGTGTTGTACATTGCCAATTGATACCAGCACCGCCTCTGTCCATAATTATATTTCATTAATTCATGGGGAATATAAAAAGTAGACTATTCTATGACATCATCAGTCAGCAGTTTTTACTGACTTTCTTCTCCTCCTTTTTCTCTTTTTTGTTTTTTCTGTTTGCTCTTCTAAATATTCTTCGGCGGTAAAATAACAGTCATCGGAACATTCCCCTCCTTCATCGGCAGTAACGTATGCTTCATTTACTGCCCCCTCGCCGCTGTTAAGTAACAAAGAGCCATAAGCCTGTGGCGGGACGGCTAACTTTGTCTTTATTTGCTCAATAACTATTTTTATTGAATCCTGATTCACAAGCCTGGTCACCGGGATTTCAATGACCTCAAATCCTGATTTTTGCAGCAGGGCGATTTTCAGCAAAGTCGGACCATTCCTGGTTTTGAAATCACCACTCACGTAAGTAGCTGGCCATATGGAATCGAATATTTCTGGCTACTTGGGCTGGTACTATGCGAGGCACAACGGAGGGAGCATAGCCGTAGCTATGTGACCGGAGTTGTAACGAAGCAGAGTGCCGGCACAAGGAGTCAGAAATATATGATTTCATATGGTTAGCTACTTAATGGGAAGGTCCCTGAATGTCGATCACTATGTGGTAATCTGGCAGTAGCAGGTCAACCGGAGGTAATGAGTTCAGACTCTTTTCTTCTTCAATCTTCAACGAGGGAATACTTGATTGGAGTTGATCGCGGAAGGTGGATTGAGATTGTGAAGTGTTTGTCGTGTAATAAGGGATGACCGGACACGCTCTCCCAAGCCAACTTGCAGCCATGGCAATGATGGATTGATCCTCTATACTGCCCGGGGATGTATTTGCCAGGCGAGAAAATAGTTCGCCTATGTGCTTTTCAAGGGAGTGTTTATTATTACTGCCTGAGTCCAGATAAAATCTGGCACAAAATACTTCAGATTTTTGGTTGCACTTAAGTATTACAGGATCAAGTAAAGTTGACAGTAAAGCAGCCTGAGCTTCCTTAACCCACTCATCCATGTATTTATGAGGGGTAAAAACACCCGCTGAAGTAAATGAATGAAATGTTGTCGCCAGGCTTCGCCAAGTCCACCCGGGTGTCGCTTTAAAATCGTGCAACAAGGGTATCAGTTGGCGTTGTTCACGATGATTCAAAGAACGTTTTGACGCTGAAGTGTATTGTTTGATGGAAAGGGCAAATTGACAGTGTTTTTTACCATCATAGTGACCACCATAATGAGTAGATATCTTAATCATGTAATCCATTTTTTCTGGTGTGATGAGAGCTTTGAAACCATGCACAGGTTTTATTAAATGTCTTGGTGGATGGTCAGCAGAACAGACGTCAGAAGCAGCATAAAATCCATTACTCTCCCGGATATAGGCGAGTGACGCATCCAACTGTCTGACTGTGCCATGCCTGTATCGCCCACTTTTTGCAGAATCGGTACGATCATCCGGTTTTTTATAATCATTACCTGATGTTGTGCATTGCCAACTGACACCAGCACCGCCTCTGTCCATAATTCTATTTCATTAATTCATGGGAAATGTAAAAAGTAGACTATTCTTCGGCGGAAAAATAACAGTCATCGGAAAATTGCCCTTCTTCATCTGCAGTAAAGTATGCGTCATCTGCCGCCTCCTCGCTGTTCAGTAACACAGGGCCATCGGCCTCTCGCAGGATGGCTAACTTTGTCTTTATTTGCCCAATAACGCTTTGCATTGAATCCTGGTCATCCAGCTTTCTCACCGGGATTTCAATAACCTCAAACCCTGATTTTTGCAGCAGGGCGATTTTCAACAAAGTCGGGCCATTCCTGGTTTTGAAATCACCACCCACGTAATGGGAAGGTCCCTGAACGTCGATAACCATGTTGTAATCTGGCAGTAACAGGTCAACCGGAGGTAATGAGTTCAGACTCTTCTCTTCTTCAATCTTCAAAGACGGAAGGCTTGATCGAAGTTGATCGCAGAAAGTGGATTGTGATTGTGAAATGGTTGTCCGGTAATCGGGAACCACCGGACACGCTCTTCCAAGCCAACTTGCAGCCATGGCAATGGTGCATTGATCCTCTATTTTGTCCGGGAATGTATTTTCCAGGCGAGAAGATAGTTCACCTATGTACTTTTCAAGGGAGTGTTTATCATTACTACCTGATTCCAGATAAAACCTGGCACAGAATACCATGACTCCCCAGAGAGACATCAATATATCTTGCTGAGAGAGCTGAGGTGCTTTACTGATTCTGTCAACAAGTAAATCAAACGTAGATTTAACCAGGTTCAGCTCAATGGCCTCACCCAGTTTAGCCAGGGCCCACAGCAGGTTGGCGGTACCTTGAGTGTTGAAGTGGTCTTTCTCTTCTTCTGATTCGGCTTTGGTTGTCACATTGAGCAACAGCGCGGCCACAGTCTCTTTGAGCTTCGGTGTCCTCTCCAGCTCCAGTCCGTTGTGCAGCAGTTTCGCCACAGCCCACAGCAGGTTAACAATATCTTGATTGCTGAAGCAGTCTTTCTTTTCTTTTGATTCGGCTTTGGTTTTCACATAGGGCAACAACCTGGCCACGAGCTCTTTAAGTGTGGGTGTGTGCTCCAGCTCCAGTCCGTTATCCACCAGTTTCGCCAGGGCCCACAGCAGGTTGGAGACTACCAGTGGCTGGAATTGGCCTTTCTCTTTTGATTCGGCTTTGGTTGTCAAATGGTACAACAACGCGGCCAAGGCTTCTTTGAGCTTCGGTGTCTTCTCCAGTTGCAGCCCGTTGTCCACCAGTTTCGCCAGGGCCCACAGCAGGTTGGTGATATGCTGAGGAATAAGGTGGTCTTTTTCTTCTTTTGATTCGGCTTTGGTTTTCACTTGGTACAACAGCGCGGCCAAGGCCTCTTTAAGCTTCGGTGTCTTCTCCAGCTCCAGCCCGTTGTCCACCAGTTTCGCCAGGGCCCACAGCAGATTGGTGATATGCTGAGGAATAAAGTAGTCTTTCTCTTCTTTTGATTCGGCTTTTGTTTCCACATGGGGCAAAAGCACAGCCACGACCTCTTTGAGCTCCGGTGTCTTCTCCAGCGCCAGCCCATTGTCTACCAGTTTCGCCAAGGCCCACAGCAGGTTGGAGATATGCTGGGGAATAAAGTGGTCCTTCTCTTCTTTTGATTCGGCTTTGGCTTTAACATGGGGCAACAATGCGGCCACAGCCTCTTTGAGCGTCGGTGTCTTTTCCAGCTCCAGTCCGTTGTCCACCAGTTTCGCCACAGCCCACAGCGGGTTGGAGATATGCTGAGGAATAAAGTGGTCCTTCTCTTCGTTTGATTCGGCTTTGGCTTTAACATGGGGCAACAATGCGGCCACAGCCTCTTTGAGCGTCGGTGTCTTTTCCAGCTCCAGTCCGTTGTCCACCAGTTTCGCCACAGCCCACAGCAGGTTGTTGGTAGTTTGAATGTTAAAGTGGTCTTTATCCTCTTTTGATTCGGCTCTGGTTTTTACATGGGGCAACAGCGCGACCACGGCCTTTCTGAGCTTCAGTGTCTTTTCCAGCCCATTGTCCACCAGTTTTGCCACGGCCCACAGCAGGTTGGAGATATGCTGAGGAATAAAGTGGTCTCTATCTTCTTTTAATCCGGCGTTGGTTGTCACATGGTGCAAAAGTGCGGCCACGACCTCTTTGAGCATCGGTGTCTTCTCCAGCCCGTTGTCCACCAGTTTCGCCAAGGCCCACATCAGGTTGGCGTTACCTTGAGGGCCAAAGTGGTCTTTCTTCTCTTTTGATTCAGCTTTGGTTTTCACATGGTGGAGCAACGTGGCCACGGCCTCTCTGAGCTTCGGTGTCTTCTTCAGATCCAGCCCGTTGTCCACCAGTTTCGCCACAGACCACAGCAGGCTGGCGATACGCTTGGGAATAAAGTGGTCGTTCTCTTGTTTTGATTCGGCTTTGATTTTCGCATAAGGCAACAGCGCGGCCACGGCCTCTTTCAGCTTCGGTGTTTTCTTCAGCGCCAGCCCATTGTCCACCAGTTTCGCCAGGGCCCACATCAGGTTGATGGCACCCAGTGCATCAATATCCCTGGCTTCAGGTTTTTGGTTGCACTGAAGTATTACCAGATCAAGCAAATTTGACAGTAGAGCAGCTTGAGTTTCCTTAACCCACGCATCCATGTATTTATGAGAGGTAAAAACACCCGCTGAAGTAAATGAATGAAACGTTGTCGTCAGGCTTCGCCAGCTCCACCGGGGTGTTGCTTTAAAATCGTGCAACAATGGTATAAGTTGACGTTGTTCACTGTGATTTAAAGATCGTTGTGACGCTAATGTGTATTGTTTAATTAAAGTGGCAAATTGACTGTGTCTTTTCCCATCGTAGCTTTTACCGTAATGGGCAGGTATCTTTGCCAGCCAATCCATTTTTTCTTGAGTGATGAGAGCATTAAAATCATCAACAGGTTTTACTGAATGTCTTGGCGGATAGTCCGCAGAGCAGGCACCAGAGGCACGATAAAGTTCATTACGCCCCAGGATATAGGGTAGTGGAGTATTCGCCTGCCTGGCTGTGCGATGTCGATATCGCCTGCTCCCTGAAGAATCGGCATGACTGTCCGGTTGTTTATAATCATTACCTGATGTCGTGTATTTCCAACTTATACCAGCACCGCCTCTATTCATATTTATATTTCATTAATTCATGGAAAATATAAAAAGTAGACTACCGGCTTGTTTATAGCCCATCTTGCTTAAATGTCTATCAACTCCTGAGTAATTGCTGCTTAAGTAAATGGGTTTTTACCGACTTTTTTCTCTTCCTTTTTCTTTTTGATTTACCTGTTTTCTCTTCTAGATACTCTTCGGCAGTAAAATAACAGTCATCTGAAAATTGTCCGTCTTCATTGGCAGTAAAATATGCTTCATCAGTCGACTCCTCTTCCCTGTCAGGTGACACAGAGCCATGGGCCTCTTGCGGGATGGCTAACTTTGTCTTTATTTGCTCAATAACTATTTTCATTGAATCCTGGTTATTAATCTTATTCACCGGGATTTCAATGACCTCAAATCCCAATTTCTGCAGCAGGGCGATTTTCAGCAACGTCGAGCCATTCCTGGTTTTGAAATCACCACCCACGTAATGAAAAGGTCCCTGAACGTCGATCACCATGTTGTAATCTGGCAGTCGCAGGTCAACCGGAGATAATGAGTTCAGACTCTTTTCTTCTTCTATCTTCAAAAACGGAAGATTTGACTGGAGTTGATCGCGGAAATTGGATTGTAATTCTGAAATGGATATCTGGTAATCGGGGACCACCGGACACGCTTTTCCAAGCCAACTTGCGGCCATGGCAATAACGGTTTGAACCTCTATATTGTCCGGGGATGTATTTCCCAGGCGAGAAAAAAGTTCACCTATGTGCTTTTCAAGCGGGTTTTTATCATTACTACCTGAGTCCAGATAAAATCTGGCACTGAATACCATGACTCCCCAAAGCGACATCAATATATTTTGCTGAGAGAGTTGAGGGTTTTTGCTGATTCTGTCAACAAGAAAATCGAACGTAGATTGAACCAGGTTTAACTCAATGGCCTCACCCAGTTTCGCAAAGGACCACAGCAGGTTGACGGTATCTTGAGTGTTGAAGTTATCTCTCTCTTCTTTTGATTCAGCTCTGATTTTCACATGATACAACAGCGCAGGCACGGCCTCTTCAAGCTTCGCTGTCTGATCCAGCACCAGCCCGTTGCCCAACAGTCTTGCCAAGGCCCAAAGCAGGTTGATGGCACCTCTAGTGGTGAAGTGGCCTTTCTCTGCTTTTGATTCGGCTTTGGTTTTCACATGGGGCAACAACGCAACCACGGCCTCTTTCAGCTGCGGAGTCTCCTCCAGCTCCAGCCCATTGTCTACCAGTTTCGCAAAGGACCACAGTAAGTTGGAGACTCCCTGTGGCTTGAAGTGGTCTTTCTCTGCTTTTGATTCGGCGTTGGTTTTCACCCGGAGCAACAGCACGGCCAGGGCCTCTTTCAGATTCGGAGTATTCTCCAGCTCCAGCCCGTTCTCCACCAGTTTCGCCATGACCCACAGCAGGTTGGCGATATTCTGAGGCACAAAGAGACCTTTCTCTGCTTTTGATTCAGCTTTGGTTTTCACATGGGGTAATAACGTGGTCACGGCCTCTCTGAGCTTCACTGTCTTCTCCAGCTTTAGCCCGTTGTCCACCAGCTTAACCATGGCCCACAGGAGGTTGGCGATATGCTGAGGCATAAAGTGGTCTTTCTCTTCTTGTGATTCGGCTTTGGTTTTCACAAGGTGTAAGAGCGTAGCCACGGCCTCTTTCAGCTTCGCTGTCTTCTCCAGCGCCAGACCGTTGTCCACCAGTTTCGCCAGGGCCCACAGCAGGTTGGCGATATGCTGAGGGATAAAATGGTCTTTCTCTTGTTTTGATTCGGTCCTGGTTTTCACATGAGGCAACAGCGCGGTCACGGCCTCTTTGAGCTGCACTGTCGTCTCCAGCTCCAGCCCGTGATCCACCAGTTTCGCCACCGCCCACAGCAGATTTGTGGTAGCTTGAGCGTTCAAGTGGTCTTTCTCTTCTTTTGATTCGGCTTTGTTTTTCACATGGGGCAACAACGCAGCCACGACATGTTTGAGCTTCGGCGTCTTCTCCAGCTTAAGCCCATTGTCCACCAGTTTCGCCACGGCCCACAGTAGATTGGTGACTTCCTGTGGCTTGAATTGGTCTTTTTTTGCATCGGCTTTGGTTTTCACCAAGGGCAGTAGCGCGGCCACGGCCTCTTTTAGCTTCGGCGTATTTTCCAGTTTTAGCCCATTGCCCACCAGTTTCGCCATGGCCCATAGCAGGTTGGCGACTTCCTGTGGCGTGAAGTGGTCTACTTTTGATTCAGCTTTGGATTGCACAAGAGGCAACAGCGCGGTCACGGCCTCTTTCAGCTTCGGTGTCTTCTCAAGCTCCAGCCCATTGTCCACCAGTTTCGCCAAGGCCCACAGCAGGTTGGTGATACCTTGTATATCTATATCAATGGCTTCAGTTTTTTGGTTGCACTTAAGGATTAATGCATCAAGTAACGTTGACAGTAAAGTAGCTTGAATTTCCCTATACCCCTCATTCATGAATTTATGAGGGGTAAAAACACCCGCGGAAGTCAATGAATGAAGCGTTGTTGTCAGACTTCGCCAGGTCCACCGGGGTGTCACTTTAAAATTGTGTAACAATGGTATCAGTTGACGTTGTTCACTATGATTTAATGGTCGTTTTGACCCTGATGCGTACTGTTTGATTGAACAGGCAAATTGACCATGATTTCTACCATCATAGCGATCACCATAACGAGCAGATCCTTCGGCCAGCCAAGCCATTTTTTCTGGTGTGATGAGGGCATGAAAACCATGAACAGGTTTTATTGAATGTCCTGATGGATGGTTAGCAGAGCAGGCGTCAGAAGCAGGATTAAATTCATTACGCTTCTGGGTATAGCGTAGTGGCACATTCACCTGCCTGACTTTGCCATACCTGTATTGCCCACTCCCTGAAACCCCGGCATGATCGTCCGGTTGCTTATAATAACTACCGGATGTCGTGTATTTACAACTAATACCAGCACCGCCACTATCCATAATTATATTTCATTAATTCATACAAATATAAAAAGTAGACTACTCTGTGGCATCAACGGACAGAAGTTTTTACTGGCCTTTTTCTCTTCCTTTTTCTTTTTTTGGGCTTTTTTATTTGCTCTTCTAAATATTCTTCAGCGGTAAAATAACAGTCATCTGAACATTGCCCTCCATCATCGGCAGTAAAATATGCCTCATCTGCAGCCCACTCGCCGCTGTTAAGTGACACAGAGCCATGAGCTTCTGGCAGGACGGCTAACTTTGCCTTTACTTGCTCAATAACTGTTTTCATTGAATCCTGGTCATCAATCTTGTTCACCGGGATTTCAATAACCTCAAATCCTAATTTTTGCAGCAGGGCGATTTTCAACAAAGTCGAACCATTCCTGGTTTTGAAATCACCATTCACGTAATGAGAAGGTCCCTGCACATCAATAACTGTGTTGTAATCGGGCAGCAGCAGGTCAACCGGAGGTAATGAGTTCAGACTCTTTTCTTCTTCTATCTTCAGAAACGGCAGGCTTGACTGGAGTTGGTCGCGGAAAGTGGATTGAAATTCTGAAATGAATATCTGGTAATCGGGAACCACCGGACACGCTCTCCCAAGCCAACTTGCAGCCATGGCAATGACGGTTTTAACCTCTGTACCGCCCGGACATATATTTTCAAGACGAGAAAAAAGTTCACCTGTGTGCCTTTCAAGCAGGTTTTTATCATTGCTACCTGAGTCCAGATAAACTCTGGCACTGAATACCATGACTCCCCAGAGCGACATCGATATATCTTGCTGAGAGAGTTGAGGGTTTTTACTGATTCTGTCAACAAGAAAGTCGAACGTAGATTGAACCAGGTTCAACTCAATGGCCTCACCCAGTTTCGCCATGGCCCACAGCAGGTTGACGGTACCTTGAGTGTTGAAGCCGTCTCTCTCTTCTTTTGATTCAGCTTTGATTTTCACATGATACAACAGCGCAGGCACAGCCTCTTCAAGCTTCGCTGTCTTATCCAGTACCAGCCCGTTGTCCAACAGTGTTGCCAAGGCCCAAAGCAGGTTGATGGCACCTTGAGTGGTGAAGTGGCCTTTCTCTTCTTTTGATTCGGCTTTGGTTTTCACATGGGGCAACAAGGCGACCACGGCCTCTTTCAGCTGCGGAGTCTCCCCCAGCTCCAGCCCATTGTCTACCAGTTTCGCAAAGGACCACAGTAAGTTGGAGATTCCCTGTGGCTTGAAGTGGTCTTTCTCTTCTTTTGATTCCGCGTTGATTTTCACATGGAACAACAGCGCGGCCACGGCCTCTTTCAGCTTCGGAGTATTCTCAAGCTCCAGCCCGCTCTCCACCAATTTCGCCATGACCCACAGCAGGTTGGCGATATGCTGAGGCACAAAGTGGTCTTTCCCTGCTTTTGATTCAGCTTTGGTTTTCACATGGGGTAATAACGCGGCCACGGCCTCTCTGAGCTTCACTGTCTTCTCCAGCTTTAGCCCGTTGTCCACCAGCTTAACCATGGCCCACAGGAGGTTGGAGATATGCTGAGGCATAAAGTGGTCTTTCTCTTCTTGTGATTCGGCTTTGGTTTTCACAAGGTGTAAGAGCGTAGCCACGGCCTCTTTCAGCTTCGCTGTCTTCTCCAGTGCCAGACCGTTGTCCACCAGTTTCGCCAGGGCCCACAGCAGGTTGGCGATATGCTGAGGGATAAAATGGTCTTTCTCTTGTTTTGATTCGGTCCTGGTTTTCACATGAGGCAACAGCGCGGTCACGGCCTCTTTGAGCTGCACTGTCGTCTCCAGCTCCAGCCCGTGATCCACCAGTTTCGCCACCGCCCACAGCAGATTTGCGGTAGCTTGAGCGTTCAAGTGGTCTTTCTCTTCTTTTGATTCGGCTTTGTTTTTCACATGGGGCAACAACGCAGCCACGACATGTTTGAGCTTCGGCGTCTTCTCCAGCTTCAGCCCATTGTCCACCAGTTTCGCCACGGCCCACAGTAGATTGGTGACTTCCTGTGGCTTGAAGTGGTCTTTTTTTGCATCGGCTTTGGTTTTCACCAGGGGCAGTAGCGCGGCCACGGCCTCTTTTAGCTTCGGCGTATTTTCCAGTTTTAGCCCATTGCCCACCAGTTTCGCCATGGCCCATAGCAGGTTGGCGACTTCCTGTGGCGTGAAGCGGTCTACTTTTGATTCAGCTTTGGATTGCACAAGAGGCAACAGCGCGGTCACGGCCTCTTTCAGCTTCGGTGTCTTCTCAAGCTCCAGCCCATTGTCCACCAGTTTCGCCAAGGCCCACAGCAGGTTGGTGATACCTTGTGAATCAATATCCCTGGCTTCAGGTTTTTGGTTGCACTTAAATATTACTGCCTCAAGTAAAGTTGACAGTAAAGTAGCTTGAGTTTCCCTATATCCCTCATCCATGAATTTATGAGGGGTAAAAACACCCGCGGAAGTCAATGAATGAAGCGTTGTTGTCAGACTTCGCCAGGTCCACCGGGGTGTCACTTTAAAATCGTGTAACAATGGTATCAGTTGACGTTGTTCACTATGATTTAATGGTCGTTTTGACCCTGATGCGTACTGTTTGATTGAACAGGCAAATTGACCATGATTTCTACCATCATAGCGATCACCATAATGAGCAGATCCCTCGGCCAGCCAAGCCATTTTTTCTGGTGTGATGAGGGCATGAAAACCATGAACAGGTTTTATTGAATGTCCTGATGGATGGTTAGCAGAGCAGGCGTCAGAAGCAGGATTAAATTCATTACGCTTCTGGGTATAGCGTAGTGGTACATACACCTGCCTGACTTTGCCATACCTGTATTGCCCACTCCCTGAAGCCCCGGCATGATCGTCCGGTTGCTTATAATAACTACCGGATGTCGTGTATTTATAACTAATACCAGCACCGCCACTATCCATAATTATATTTCATTAATTCATACAAATATAAAAAGTAGACTACTCTGTGGCATCAACGGACAGAAGTTTTTACTGACCTTTTTCTCTTCCTTTTTCTTTTTTTGGGCTTTTTTATTTGCTCTTCTAAATATTCTTCGGCGGTAAAATAACAGTCATCTGAAAATTGCCCTCCATCATCGGCAGTAAAATATGCCTCGTCTACCGCCCACTCGCCGCTGTTAAGTGACACAGAGCCATGAGCCTCCGGCAGGACGGCTAACTTTGCCTTTATTTGCTCAATAACTATTTTCATTGAATCCTGGTTATCAATCTTGTTCACCGGGATTTCAATAACCTCAAATCCTAATTTTTGCAGCAGGGCAATTTTCAACAAAGTCGAACCATTCCTGGTTTTGAAATCACCATTCACGTAATGAGAAGGTCCCTGCACATCAATAACTGTGTTGTAATCGGGCAGCAGCAGGTCAACCGGAGGTAATGAGTTCAGAATCTTTTCTTCTTCTATCGTTAAAGATGGAAGGCTTGATTGGAGTAGATCGCAGAAAGCGGATTGTGGTTCAGAAATGACTGTCCGGTAATGGGGGACCACCGGACATGCTCTGCCAAGCCAACTTGCGGCCATGGCAATAACGGATTGAAACTCTATATTGTCCGGGGATGTATTTCCCAGGCGAGAAAATAGTTCACCTATGTGCTTTTCAAGCGGATTTTTATTATTGCTACCTGAGTCCAGATAAACTCTGGCACAGAATACCATGACTCCCCAG
>NZ_JAGHQV010000075.1:0-14948 GCF_017744175.1 Thalassotalea sp. G20_0
CCAAACTGTGATGGCCTGACGCCATTTTGTCGGCACCAGGCCTTTTGGCTCAGCCCGGAGTCATGCCAGGCTTCGATTCGTTGCAGCCATTGTTCTTTAGTGGTTTCTGGATTGGTCATTGGAGCCTCCATGTAATCAGAGGCTTTATGATCCTTGATCAAATCTGAGCAGGGTAGGACGTGGGTTATTTTGGCGCTTACTACGTAACTGTCGAAGAACATTTACAAGAGCAAACCAACCCAGCAAGGTAAAAGAAAACAAACAGCCAGTAATCGCCTTCCTCCCACCATGACTCAAGTAAACTTTTCTGCAAAATGAACTTCTGAGCAGAACAGCAGTCTGCTTTTCATATTTTCATGAATGAATGAAATATAATTATGGATAAAAGTTCTGCTGGTATCAGTGGTCAATACACAAGATCAAATAACAGTTACAACCAACCGAATGGCCTTGCACCTTCTTCAAGGCGTGGGCGATACAGACATGCCACAGTCAGACCATGGGATAATCACCACCGTACTGCACCGGGTCGCAATGAATTTTACCATTCTTCTGGCACACCCTCTTCTCAACATCTACAGTGCCGTTCAGTAAACCCTGCTCAAGATTTTAATGCCCTCATCAAACAGGAAATAATGGATGATCTGTTGAGTAAATCGGATCACTTCGGTCATCGCTATAATGGAAAAAATCACAGTCAATTTGCCTGTTCAATTAAAGAATACACGTCAGCTGCTAAAAGACCGTTAAACCGGGCAGAACAAAGCCAGCTGATACGTATGCTGCAAAACTTTACCCCAACACGGAGCTGGAATTGGCGAAGCCTGACGACAACACTTCATTCATTGACTACAGCGGGTGTTTTTACCCCTCATTACCCCATGGATGAGCGTGTTAAGCTTACTCAAGCTCACTTATTGTCAACGCTACTGGATGCAATAATATTTAACTGCTGCCAAAAACCTCAAGCCAGGAATATTGATGCCCGGGGTATCGCCAACCTGCTGTGGGCCATGGCGAAACTGGTGGACAACGGGCAGAAGCAGACACCGGAGTTCAACGAGGCCGTTGTCGCGCTGTTGCCCCACGTGAGTGCAAAGAAAGACCAATTTAAGGCCCAGGGCATTGCCAACCTGCTGTGGGCCATGGCGAAACTGGTGGACAACGGGCTGGAGCGGGCACCAGAGCTCAAAGAGACCGTGGCCGCATTGTTGCCCCATGTAAACGCACAGAAAGCGAACTTTAAACCACAGGAAATCGCCAACCTGCTGTGGGCCATAGTGAAACTGGTGGACAACGGCCAGGAACGGACACCAGGGCTCAAAGAGGCTGTCACTGCGCTGTTGCCCCAGGTAAACGCACAGAAAGCAAACTTTAAAACACAGGGTATCAGCAACCTGCTGTGGACCATGGCCAAACTGGTGGACAACACAGAGGAGCGGACACCGGGGCTCAACGAGGCTATGGCCGCGCTGTTGCCCTACGTGAATGCACAGAAAGCTAACTTGAATCCACAGGAAATCACCAGCCTGTTGTGGGCCATGGCGAAACTGGTGGACAACGGGCTGGAGCAGACACCAGGACTCAAAGAGGCCGTGGCCGCGCTGTTGCCCTACGTGAACGCACAGATAAACCAATTTAATGCCCAGGGTATAGCCAACCTGTTGTGGGCCATGGCGAAACTGGTGGACAACGGGCTGGAGCAGACACCGGGACTCAAAGAGGCCGTGGCCGCGCTGTTGCCCTACGTGAACGCAAAGAAAACTAAATTTAAACCACAGGGAATCGCCAACCTGCTGTGGGCCATAGCGAAACTGGTGGACAACGGCCAGGAACGGACACCAGGACTCAAAGAGGCTGTCACTGCGCTGCTGCCCCAGGTCAACGCACAGAAAGCTAACTTTAACCCACAGGCTATCAGCAACCTGCTGTGGACCATGGCCAAACTGGTGGACAATGGCCAGGAACGGACACCAGGGCTCAAAGAGGCTGTCATTGCGCTGCTGCCCCAGGTCAACGCACAGAAAGCTAACTTTAACCCACAGGCTATCAGCAACCTGCTGTGGACCATGGCCAAACTGGTGGACAATGGGCAGGAACACACACCAGACCTCAAAGAGGCCGTGGCCGCGTTGTTGCCCCACGTGAACGCACAAAAAGCTCACTTTAAACCACAGGAAATCTCCAACCTGCTGTGGGCCATGGCGAAACTGGAGGACAAAGGGCAGAAGCAAACACCAGTACTCAAAGAGGCTTTAGCCGCGCTGTTGCCCCGGGTAAACACACAGAAAGCTCACTATAAACCACAGGCTATCAGCAACCTGCTGTGGGCCATGGCGAAACTGGTGGACAACGGGCTGGAACCGACACCAGAGTTCAAAGAGTCCGTGGCCGCGCTGTTGCCCAGCGTGAACGCACAGAAAGACCAATTTAATGCCCAGGACATCGCCAACCTGCTGTGGGCCATGGCAAAACTGGTGGACAACGGGTACGGACAGACACCAAAGTGTAACGAAGCGGTGGCTGCACTGTTGACCTGCGTGATCGTTCAAAAAGCGAACTTTAACCCACAGGAAATCGCCAACCTGCTATGGGCCATGGCCAAACTGGTGGATAACGGGCAGGAGCAGTCACCAGGGCTCAACGAGGCCGTGGCTGCGCTGTTGCCCCGGGTGAGCGCACAGAAAGACCAATTTAATACCCAGGGTATTGCCAACCTGCTGTGGGCCACGGCCAAACTGGGTGAACTCGTTGAGCTGAACCAGGCTACCTCTTCGTTCGAATCGCTTGTCTATCGAATCAGTGCGAATCTTCAGTTTTCTCAGCAAGAGATACTGATGTCTCTCTGGGGAGTCATGGTATGCTGTGCCAGATTGGCTTTAGACTCCAATGCCAATAAAAATAACCTGCTTGAAAAGCACATGGATGACCTGTTAACTCGCCTGGAAAATACATCGCCAGATAATGAAGAGGATCAATCCATCATGAGCATGGCCGCCAGTTGGCTTGGCAGAGCTTGTCCGGTCATCCGCCATTATCAGACAACCATTTCAAAAACCCAGGTCGACTTCCGCGATCAACTGCAATTATCTATTCCATCTCTGAAGATTGAAGAAGAAAAGAGTCTGAACTCATTACCTCCGGTTGACCTGCTTCTGCCAGATCACAACATGGTGATTGAAGTTCAGGGACCGTCTCATTACGTGGGTGGTGATTTCAAAACCAGGAATGGTTCAACTCTGCTGAAAATCGCACTGCTGCAAAAAGCAGGATTTGAGGTCATTGAAATCCCGACTAAGCAGCTTTTGAACAACGATTTAATGAAACCATATATTGATAAAATAAAGATCAGGGTGAGCACCCCGCCACAGGATCATAGCTCTGAATCACCTAAAAGAGGATAGGCAGGTTCTGCATAAGTAGCTAACCAACCCGGCAAAGAAGAAGAAAACAAACAACCAGTAATCGCCTTCCTCCCATCATGACTCAAGTAAACTTTCCCGCAAAATGAACTTCTGAACAGAACAGCAGTCTGCTTTTTATATTTTCATGAATTAATGAAATATAATTATGGATAGAAGTTCTGCCGGTATCATTGATAAATACGCAAGACCAGGTAATGATTACAACCAACCAGATGACTCTGCTGCTTCAGGGCGTGGACGGTATAGACAGTGTACAGTCAGACATCAAGATAATCCCCCCCACTCTACCCCGTGGCATAATGAATTTTACCATTCTTCAGGCCCATGCCCTTCTCAATATCTAGTGCACCGTTCTGTTAACCCGGCTCAAGATTTTAATGCCCTCATCAAACAGGAAATAATGGATGATCTGGTGAGGAAATCGGACCGTTTCGGTCATCGCTATGATGGGAAAAAACACGCGCAATATGCCAGTTCAATGAAAAAATACACGACAACTGCTAAAAGACCGTTAAATCGAGCGGAACAAAGTCAGCTGGTACGCTTGCTGCAAAATTTTACCGCAACACGGAGCTGGAATTGGCGAAGCCTGACGACAACACTGCACTCATTTACTTCAGCGGGTGTTTTTACCCTTCATAAACCCGTGGATGAGCGAGTTAAACTTACTCAGGCTAACTTATTGTCAACGCTATTTGATGCAATAATATTTAACTGCAACCAAAAACCTGAAGCCAGGGATATTGATGCTCAGGGAATCGCCAACCTGTTTTGGGCCATGGCGAAACTGGTGGACAACGGGCAGGACCGGATACCAGGGTTCAAAGAGGCCGTGGCCGTGTTGTTGCCCCATGTGAACGCACAGAAAAAACAATTTATTCCTCAGGGAATCGCCAACCTGCTGTGGGCCATGGCCAAACTGGTGGACAACGGGCAGAAACGGACACCAGAGTTCAACCAGGCCGTTGTCGCGCTGTTGCCCCACGTGAACGCACAGAAAGACCAATTTAAGGCCCAGGGCATTACCAACCTGCTGTGGGCCATGGCGAAACTGGTGGACAACGGGCAGGAGCGGACGCCAGAGCTCAACAAGGCCGTGGCCTCGCTGTTGCACAACGTGAACGCACAAAAGGACCAATTTATTGCCCAGCATGTTGCCAACCTGCTGTGGGCCATGGTGAAACTGGTGGACAACGGGCAGGAGCGGACACCAGAGCTCAACGAGTCCGTGGCCGTTCTGTTGCCCCACGTGAACGCACAGAAAGCTCACTTTAAACCTCAGGAAATCACCAACCTGCTGTGGGCATTAGCAAAACTGGGGGACAAGGGGCAGGAGCAGACACCAGAGTTCAACGAGGCCGTAGCCTCGCTTTTGCCCCGCGTGAACGCACAGAAAACTAATTTTAAACCACAGGAAATCGCCAACCTGCTGTGGGCCATGGCGAAACTGACGGATAAAGGGCAGAAGCAGACACCAGAGCTCAAACAGGCCGTGGCCGCGCTGTTGCCCCACGTAGACGTACAGAAAGAGCAATTTATTCCTCAGGCTATCGCCAACCTGCTGTGGGCCATGGCGAAACTGGTGGACAACGGACAGGAGCAGACGCCAGAGCTCAACGAGGCCGTGGCTGCCCTGTTGCCCTACGTTAATGCACAGAAAGGCCAATTTAATGCCCAGGGTATCGCCAACCTGCTATGGGCCATGGCAAAACTGGTGGACATCGGGCAGGAGCGGACACCAGAGCTCAACGAGGCCGTGGCCGCCCTGTTGCCCCTCGTGAACGCTCAGAAAGCTCACTTTAGACCACAGGAAATCGCCAACCTGCTCTGGGCCATGGCGAAACTGGTGGACATCGGGCAGGAGCGAACACCAGAGCTCAAAGAAGCCGTGGCCGCGCTGCTGCCCCACGTGAACGCACAGAAAGCCGACTTTAACCCACAGGAAATTGCCAACCTGCTGTGGGCCACGGCGAAACTGGTGGATAACGGGCAGGAGAAGATACCAGGGCTCAAAGAGGCCGTGGCCGCGCTGTTGCCCCTTATGAATGTACAGAAAGACCATTTTATTCCACAGCATATCGCCAACCTGCTGTGGGCCATGGCAAAACTGGTGAACAACGGGTACGAACAGACACCAGAGTTCAACGAAACGCTGGCTGCGCTGTTGACCTGCGTGATCGTACAAAAAGCCAACTTTAACCCACAGGAAATCACCAACCTGCTGTGGGCCATGGCGAAACTGGTGGACAACGGGCAGGAGCAAACACCAGGGCTCAACGAGGCTGTGGCCGCGCTGTTACCCCTCGTGAACGCACAGAAAGACCAATTCAATGCCCAGGGTATTGCCAACCTGCTGTGGGCCATGGCCAAACTGGGTGAACTCATTGAGCTGAACCCGGCTATCTGTACGTTTGAATCGCTTGTCTATCGAATCAGTGAGAACCTTCAGTTATCTCAGGAAGAGATATCGATGTCTCTCTGGGGAGTCATGGTATGCTGTGCCAGGTTGGCTCTGGATTCCAATGCCAATAAAAGTGACGTGTTTGAAAAGCACATGGATGACCTGTTCACTCGCCTGGAAAATACATCGCCAGACAATGAAGAGGAACAATCCATCATGATCATGGCTGCAAGTTGGCTTGGCAGAGCCTGTCCGCTCGTCCGCCATTACCAGACAATCATTTCAAAAAGCCAGGCCGACTTCCGCGATCAGCTCCAATCATCTATTCCATCTCTGAAGATTGACGAAGAAAAGAGTCTGAACTCATTACCTCCGGTTGACCTGCTTCTGCCAGATCACAATATAGTGATTGAAGTTCAGGGACCGTCTCATTACGTGGGTGGTGATTTCAACACCAGGCAGGGTTCGACTCTGCTTAAAATCGCACTGTTGCAAAAAGCAGGATTTGAGGTCATTGAAATCCCGGTTAACATGCTTTGGAATCAGGATTTAATGAAACCCTATATTGATCAAATAAAGACCAGAATAGGCATCTCGCCACAGGAGCATGGCTCTGTTTCACTTAAAAGAGGGTGGGCAGGTGCTGCATACGTGACTGGTGAAGAACATTTACAAGGGCAATCCAGCCTGGCAAAGAGGAAGAAAACAAGCAGCCGGTAATCACCTTCCTCCCATCATGACTCAAGTAAACTTTTCCGCACAATGAACTTCTGAACAGAACAGCAGTCTGCTTTTCATATTTTCATAAATTAATGAAAGATAATTATGGATAGAAGTTCTGCTGGTATCAGTGGTCATTACGCAAGATCAGGTAATGGTTACAACCAACAAGATGACCATGCCGCTTCATCAAGGCGTGGACGATATAGACATGCCACAGTCAGACAGTGGGATAATACTCCACGCACTACACCGGGGTGTAATCAATTTTACCAATCTCCTGCCGCAGGCCCTTCTCAACATCTTCAGTGCCGTTCAGTGAACCCGACCCAGGATTTTTATGCCCTCATCAACCAGGAAAGAATGGCTAGTCTGGTGAGTCAATCTGAACGTTTTGGTCATCACTATAATGGGAGTTATCATGGTCAATATGCCAGTTCAGTTAAAAAATACACGTCGGCAGCTAAAAGACCTTTAAATCCAGCGGAACAAAGCCAGCTGATGCATTTGCTGAAAAATTTCACAGCAACGCGGAGCTGGAATTGGCGAAGCCTGACGACAACATTTCATTCATTTACTTCAGCGGGTGTTTTTACCCCTCATAAACCCATAAATGAGCATGTCAAGCTCACTCAAGCTGCCTTATTGTCAACGCTACTTGATGCAATAATATTTAACTGCAACCTAAAACCTGAAGCCAGTGATATTGGTGCTCAGGAAATCGCTAACCTGCTGTGGGCCATGGCGAAACTGGTGGACAACGGGCAGGAGCGGACGCCAGAGCTCAACGAGGCCGTGGCCGCGCTGTTGCCCCACATGAACACAAAGAAAGACCAATTTAATGCCCAGGGGATCGCCAACCTGCTGTGGGCCATGGCGAAACTGGTGGACAACGGGCAGGAGTGGACAACAGAGCTCAAAGAAGCTGTGGCCGTGTTGTTGCCCCACGTAAACGTACAGAAAGATCAATTTATTCCTCAGGCTATCGCCAACCTGCTGTGGGCCATGGCGAAAATGGTAGACAACGGGCAGGAGCACACACCAGGGCTCAAAGAGGCCGTGGCCGCGTTGTTGCCCCACGTGAACGCACAGAAAGCTCACTTTAAACCACAGGAAATCTCCAACCTGCTGTGGGCCATGGCGAAACTGGTGGACAACAGGCAGGAGCAGACACCAAAGTTCAACGAAGCCGTGGCTGCGCTGTTGCCCCACGTGAACGTACAAACAGCTAACTTTAAACCACAGGGTATCGCCAACCTGCTGTGGGCCATGGCGAAACTGGTGGACAACGGCCAGGAGCGGACTCCATGGCTCAAAGAGGCCGTGGCCGCGATGTTGCCCCGTGTGAATGCACAGAAAGACCAATTTATTCCTCAGCATATCGCCAACCTGCTGTGGGCCATGGCGAAACTGGTGGACAATGGGCAGGAGCGGACACCAGATTTCAACGAGGCCGTGGTCGCGCTGTTGCCCCGTGTGAACGCACAGAAAGACCAGTTTATTCCTCAACATATCGCCAACCTGCTGTGGGCCATGGCGAAACTGGTGGACAACGGGAAGGAGTGGACAACAGAGCTCAAAGAAGCTGTGGCCGTGTTGTTGCCCCACGTAAACGTACAGAAAAATCAATTTATTCCTCAGGCTACCGCCAACCTGCTGTGGGCCATGGCGAAAATGGTAGACAACGGGCAGGAGCACACACCAGGGCTCAAAGAGGCCGTGGCCGCGTTGTTGCCCCACGTGAACGCACAGAAAGCTCACTTTAAACCACAGGAAATCGCCAACCTGCTGTGGGCCATGGCGAAAATGGTGGACAACGGGCAGGAGCAAACACCAGTACTCAAAGAGGCTGTGGCCGCGCTGTTGCCCCAGGTAAACGCACAGAAAGCTCACTTTAAACCACAGGGTATCACCAACCTGCTGTGGGCCATGGCGAAACTGGTGGACGACGGGCAGGTGCAAACAACGGAGCTCCAAGAGACCTTAGTCGCTCTGTTGCCCCACGTGAACGCACAGAAAGACCAATTTAATGCCCAGGAAATCGCCAACCTGCTGTGGGCCATGGCGAAACTGGTGGACAACGGGCAGGAGCGTACACCAGAGCTCAACGAGACCGTGGCCGCGCTGTTGCCCCAAGTGAACGCACAGAAAGCTAGCTATAAACCACAGGAAATCACCAACCTGCTGTGGGCTATGGCAAAACTGGTGGACAACGGGCAGGAGCGAACACCAGAGTTCAAAAAGGCCGTGGCCGCGCTGTTGCCCCGCGTGAACGCACAGAAAGACCAGTTCAGTCCTCAGCATATCGCCAACCTGCTGTGGGCCATGGCGAAACTGGTGGATAACGGGCAGGAGCAGTCACCAGGGCTCAACGAGGCCGTGGCCGCGCTGTTGCCACGGGTGAGCGCACAGAAAGACCAATTTAATGCCCAGGGCATCGCCAACCTGCTGTGGGCCACGGCAAAACTGGTGGACAACGAGTACGAACAGACACCAGAGTTCAACGAAGCGGTGGCTGCGCTGTTGACCTGCGTGATCGTACAAAAAGCTAACTTTAACCCACAGGAAATCGCCAACCTGCTGTGGGCCATGGCGAAACTGGGTGAGCTCGTTGAGCTGAACGTGGTTAAATCTACGTTCGGATATCTTGTCTGCAGAATCAGTGAAAACCCTCAGCTCTCTCATCAAGACATATTGATGTCTCTCTGGGGAGTAATGGTATGCTGTGCCAGGTTGTCTCTAGACTCCAATGCCAATAAAAATAATATGCTTGAAAAGCACACCGATGACCTGTTAACTCGCCTGGAAAATACATCACCAGACAACGAAGAGGGTCAACGCATCATTGCCATGGCCGCAAATTGGCTTGGCAGAGCGTGTCCGGTCGTCCCCCACTACAAGACAACCACCTCAAAACCTCAATCCGACTTCCGTGATCAACTCAAATCATCTATTCCATCTTTGAAGATCGAAGAGGAAAAGAGTCTGAACTCATTACCTCCGGTTGACCTGCTTCTGCCAGATCACAACATTGTGATTGAAGTTCAGGGACCGTCTCATTACGTGGGTGGTGATTTCAAAACCAGGAATGGTTCGACTCTGCTTAAAATCGCACTGCTGCAAAAATCAGGATTTGAGGTCATTGAAATCCCGGTTAACCAGCTTTTGAACAAAGATTTAATGAAACCATATATTGATCAAATAAAGATCAGGGTAAGCATCCCGCCACAGGGTCATGGCTCTGTTTCACTTAAAAGAGGGTGGGCAGATGCTGCATACGTTACGGCAGAAGAACATTTAGCAGAGCAAACCAACCCGGCAAAGAGGAAGAAAACAAACAGTCAGTAATCGCCTGCCTCCCATCATGACTCAAGTAAACTTTTCCGCAAAATGAACTTCTGAACAGAACAGCAGTCTGCTTTTTATATTTTCATGAATTAATGAAATATAATTATGGACAGAAGCTCTGCCGGTATCAGTGGTCAATACCCAAGATCAGATAACGGTTACAACCACCCGAATGGCCATGCCCCTTCTGCAAGGCGTGGGCGATATAGGCATGCCACAGTCAGACAGCAGGATACTCACCCCCGCTCTACCCCGGGATGTAATGAATTTCACCCTTCTTCTGGCACACACCCTTCTCAATATTTAATACACCGTTCAGTCAACTCTGCTCAAGATTTTAATGCCCTCATCAAACCAGAAATAATGGCTGGTCTGGTGAGGAAATCGGATCGTTTCGGCCATCGCTATGATGGGAGAGATCACGGCCTATATGCCAGTTCAGTTAAAAAATACACGTTAGGTGCTAAAAGACCGTTAAATCAAGCGGAACAAAGCCAGCTGATGCGTTTGCTGCAAAATTTCACAGCAACCCGGAGCTGGAATTGGCGAAGCCTGACGACAACACTGCACTCATTTACTTCAGCGGGTGTTTTTACCCCACATAAACCCATGGATGAACGTGTTCAGCTCACTCAAGCAGCCTTATTGTCGACGCTACTTGATGCAATAATATTCAAGTGCAACCAAAAACCTGAAGCCAGTGATATTGGTGCTCAGGAAATCGCTAACCTGCTGTGGGCCATGGCGAAACTGGTGGACAATGGGCAGGAACTAACACCAGGGCTCAACGAGGCCGTGGCCGCAATGTTGCCCTACGTAAACGCACAGAAAGACCACTTTATTCCTCAGCATATTGTCAACCTGCTGTGGTCCATGGCGAAACTGGTGGACAACGGGCAGGAACTAACACCAGGGCTCAACGAGGCCGTGGCCGCAATGTTGCCCTACGTAAACGCACAGAAAGACCAATTTATTCCTCAGGGTATCGCCAACCTGCTGTGGGCCATGGCGAAAATGGCAGACAACGGGCTGAAGCACACTCCGAGGCTCAAAGAGGCCGTAGCCGCGCTGTTGCCCCACGTGAACGCACGGGAAGACCAATTTAATGCCCAGGGTATCGCCAACTTGCTATGGGCCATGGCGAAACTGGTGGACAACGGCCAGGAGCGGACACCAGGGCTCAACGAGGCCGTGGCCGCCCTATTGCCCCACGTGAACGTACAGAAAAACCAATTTATTCCTCAGCATATCGCCAACCTGCTGTGGGCCATGGCAAAACTGGTGGACAACGAGCAGGGGCTGACTCCAGAGTTCAAAGAGGCCGTGGTCGCGCTGTTGCCCCACGTAAATGCACAGAAAGCCAACTTTAAACGACAGGAAATCGCCAACCTGCTGTGGGCCATGGCCAAACTGGTGGACAGCGGGCTGGAGCAAACACCAGGACTCAAAGAAGCTGTGGCCGCTCTGTTGCCCAACGTGAGCACACAGAAAGCTAACTTCAATCCGCAGGAAAGCACCAACCTTCTGTGGGCCTTGGGGAAACTGGTGGACAACGGACAGGAACGGACACCTCGTCTGAAAGAGGCCATAGCCGCGCTGTTGCCCTGCGTGCACAGACAGAAAGACCAATTTGTTCCGCGGGGAGTCGCCAACTTGCTCTGGGCCATGGCGAAACTGGTGGACAACAGCCAGGAGCAGACACCAGATTTCAACAAGGCCATGGCCGCACTGTTGCCCCTCGTGAAAGTACAGAAAGCTGACTTTACAGCACAGGGAATCGCCAACCTGCTGTGGGCCATGGCGAAACTTTTGTACAACGGGATGGAGCAGACACCTGCGTTCATAGAGGCCGTGGCCGCGCTGCTAGCCCACGTGAACGCACAGAAAGGCCAATTTATTCCTCAGCATATCGCCAGCCTGCTGTGGACCATGGCGAAACTGGTGGACAACAGACAGTACCGGACACCAGAGCTGAATGGGGCCGTGGTCGCGCTGTTACCGCTCGTGGACGCACAGAAAGACCAGTTTATTCCTCAGCAAATCGCCAACCTGTTGTGGGCCCTGGCAAAATTGGTGGATAGCGGCCAGGAACAGACACCAGAGTGCAAAGAGGCCGTGGCCGCGCTTTTGCTTCGCGTGAACGCACAGAAAAACCAATTTAATGCTCAGGAAATCGCCAACCTGCTGTGGGCCATGGCGAAACTGGTGGACAACGGGCAGGAACGAACACCCGGGTTCAACGAGGCCGTGGCCGCACTGTTGCCACACGTAAACGCACACAAAGACCAATTTAATGCCCAGGAAATCGCCAACCTGCTGTGGGCCATGGCGAAACTGGTGGCCAGCGGGCAGGAGCGGACTGCAGAGCTCAAACAGGCTGTGGCCGTGTTGTTGCCCCACGTAAACGTACAGAAAGACCAATTTATTCCTCAGGCTACCACCAACCTGCTGTGGGCCATGGCGAAAATGGTAGACAACGGGAAGAAGCACACACCAAGGCTCAAAAAGGCCGTGGCCGCACTGTTGCCCCACGTGAACGCACAGAAAGACCAATTTAGTGCCCGGGGTATTGCGATCCTGCTGTGGGCAGTGGCGAAACTGGGTGAGCTCGTTGAGCTGAACCTGGCTACCTCTTCGTTCGAATCACTTGTCTATAGAATCAGTGCGAACCTTCAGTTTTCTCAGCAAGAGATATTGATGTCTGTCTGGGGAGTCATGGTATGCTGTGCCAGGTTGTCTCTAGATTCCAATACCAATAAAAGTAACGTGTTTGAAAAGCACATGGATGACCTGTTCACTCGCCTGGAAAATACCTCGCCAGACAATGAAGAGGAACAATCCATCATTACCATGGCTGCAAGTTGGCTTGGCAGAGCCTGTCCGGTCGTCTGCCATTACCAGACAAACATTTCAAAAACCCAGGTCG
This sequence comes from Thalassotalea sp. G20_0, assembly GCF_017744175.1. Classification (NCBI taxonomy): domain Bacteria; kingdom Pseudomonadati; phylum Pseudomonadota; class Gammaproteobacteria; order Alteromonadales; family Colwelliaceae; genus Thalassotalea; species Thalassotalea sp. G20_0. The sequence continues at coordinate 12,821 of NZ_JAGHQV010000075.1, forward strand.
GCTTTCGCGATCAACTCCAATCATCTATTCCATCTTTGAAGATCGAAGAGGAAAAGAGTCTGAACTCATTACCTCCGGTTGACCTGCTACTGCCAGATCACAACATGGTGATTGAAGTTCAGGGTCCCTCTCATTATGTGGGTGGTGATTTCAAAACCAGGAATGGTTCGACTCTGCTTAAAATCGCACTGTTGCAAAAAGCAGGATTTGAGGTCATTGAAATTCCGGTTAACATGCTCTCGAGTCAGGATTTAATGAAACCATACATTGATCAAATAAAGACCAGGATAGGCATCCCGCCACAGGAGCATGGCTTTGTATCACATAAAAGAGCGTGGACAGGTGCTGCATACGTGACTGGTGAAGAACATTTCGCAGAGCAAACCAACCCGGCAAAGAGGAAGAGAACAAGCAGCCAATAATCTCCTTCCTCCCATCATGACTCAAGTAAACTTTTCCGCAAAATGAACTTCTGAGCAGAACAGCAGTCTGCTTTATTATATTTTCATGAATTAATGAAATATAATTATGGATAGAAGTTCTGCTGGTATCAGTGGTCAATACCCAAGATCAGATAACGGTTACAACCAACCGAGTGGCCATGCCCCTTCTTCAAGGCGTGGGCGATACAGACATGCCACAGTCAGACAGCAGGATAGTCCCCCGCGCTCTACCCCGGGGTGTAATGAATTTCACCATTCTTCAGGCCCATGCTCTTCTCAATATCTAGTGCGCCGTTCTGTCAACCCGACTCAAGATTTTAATGCCCTCATCAAACCAGAAATAATGGATGATCTGGTGAGTAAATCGGGTCGTTTCGGTCATCGCTATGATGGGAGAAATCATGGGCAATATGCCAGTTCAATTAAAAAATACACGACAACTGCTAAAAGACCGTTAAATCGAGCGGAACAAAGCCAGCTGGTACGCTTGCTGCAAAATTTTACCGCAACACGGAGCTGGAATTGGCGAAGCCTGACGACAACACTTCACTCATTTACTTCAGCGGGTGTTTTTACCCTTCATAAACCCATGGATGAGCGAGTTAAACTTACTCAGGCTATCTTATTGTCAAAACTTCTTGATGCAATAATATTCAAGTGCAACCAAAAACCTCCAGCCGGGGATATTGATGCCCGGGGAATTGCCAACCTGCTGTGGGCCATGGCGAAACTGGTGGACAACGGGCAGGAGCAGACACCAGAACTCAAAGAGGCCATGGCCGTGCTGTTGCCCCACGTAAACGCACAGAAAGACCAATTTATTCCGCAGCATATCGCCAACCTGCTGTGGGCCATGGCGAAACTGGTGGACAACGGGCAGGAGCAGACACCAGAGTTCAAAGAGACAGTCGCCTCGCTGTTGCCCCTGGTGAACGCACAGAAAAACCAATTTACTGCCCAGGGGATTGTCAACCTGCTGTGGGCCATGGCGAAACTGGTGGACAAAGGGCAGGAACGGACACCGGGACTCAAAGAGGCCGTGGCCGCGTTGTTGCCCCACGTGAACGCACAGAAAGCTAACTTTAAACCCCAGGAAATCGCCAACCTGCTGTGGGCCATGGCGAAACTGGTGGACAACGGGCAGGAGCAGACATCAGAGCTTACAGAGGCCTTGGCCGCGCTATTGCCCCACGTGAACGCACAGAAAGCTCACTTTAAACCCCAGGAAATCGCCAATCTGCTGTGGGCCATGGCAAAACTGGTCGACAGCGGGCAGGAGCAGACACCAGATTTCAAAGAGGCCATGAGCACGCTGTTGCCCCACGTGAATGCAAAGAAAGCTCACTTTAAACCACAGGAAATCACCAATCTGCTGTGGGCCATGGCGAAACTGGTGGACAACGGGCAGGAGCAAACACCACGGCTCAAAGAGGCCTTAGTCGCGCTGTTGCCCCACGTGAACACACAGAAGGACCAATTTATTCCTCAGCATATCGCCAACCTGCTGTGGGCCATGGCGAAATTGGTGGACAACGGGCAAGAGCGGACACCGGGGCTTAAAAAGGCTGTAGCCGCGCTGTTGCCCCACGTTAACGCACAGAAAGCTAACTTTAAACCACAGGAAATCGGCAACCTGCTGTGGGCCATGGCGAAATTGGTGGACAACGGTCAGGAGCGGACACCAG
>NZ_JAGHQV010000076.1:0-14400 GCF_017744175.1 Thalassotalea sp. G20_0
CAAAACGCCTGGCATTCAGCCTTGGAATGCAGAAAAGAAGACCCTCTTGGACTGAACGGAATTGACATTGACATTTGGGAATCGGATTCTGATTTATTGTCGCCGGATTTTGATTTATTTGCGACCGGGTCAGAACGAGTCAACAACCATGGCTGGCTTGAAGAGTTCCTGCAAGGATAAACCAGTTGTCACAGCAATTCACGTGCTCTCTCAATCTGGTAGCTGTCTCAAAAATCATGGTCTTTTCGGGAGTTCTGCAGATTCAATTTCTTCCAGTATTTTTTGGCAGCCCCTCGCTTGTTCTTCAAGCTGTGGAGCCTGCCTTCAAGCCAAAGCTCCACTTTTGCTGGTTTACGACAATGGGCTCTTTATTGGGTGGTTCAAACAGCTTCAGTAACTCTTGAATTCCGAGCTGCCCTGCCTCATTCAACGCTCGCTGCAATCCATCTTCAAGATTCAGCAAGTAGTCGTTAATAGAGTGTACTTTTGTTTCAATCAGTCAGAGAGAGCACCCTGATAGCTGATGTCATCAGACACATAATGACCTGAAAACATGGCTTTTAAATCAGAAAAGCCAACGCCTGGCAGGACAATGTACTATTCATCACTTTTCCGGCTTCGTTTCCAGCGACGATGGCTCCAGAGGAACGTTTCGGGCTGTTCATAAATAGAGGCCTGTGCAGCACTGACATAAGCATCAATAATCGGATGGTGATTTTTGTCTTTGGTATTTTCATAAGGAGGCAGAGCCAGCGTTTTAAATTCAAGTTCATAATAGCCGCGTTTAAGCCGTCGACACTGGGCAAAAAAGACCGGATATTGGGTCAGTAATGCAATTTTTTCCGCTCCAAGGTAAAAAGGCGCTTCTTTATTGAGATAAGGGACCCAGTAACTGCGCTCTCCTTCTGCCGGAGCCTGATCAGCCAGCATCACAAACAGCCGGAAACCATTTTTGCCCTTAAGAATATCCCGTCCGGCCTGTTTCATCGGAATGGGGCGGGAATGAAAGCGGCTGCGAATCTCATGGATAAACTGATTCCAGCCTTGGTGGTGCAAAGGCTTGTAAACCGGATCAATAGGCACACCAAGGTGTTGCGACACGCTATGGAGCATCCACTCCCAATTGCCCTGATGAATGGTTAGAACAATGATTGGCCTGGACCTTCCCCGGGATGCCGCCTCCAGGGCATCAGCGCCAACAATTGAGCAGCGTTCTTTAAACGCTTCTGCGCTCATGCTGTGAGCCTTGATCACTTCAAAGGCAAGGTCCGACAGATGCCGGTAGAACTGTCTGGTCACATCAGCAATATATGCCTCCCTTTTTTCCGGAAAAGCCTGTCGCAAATTCTTGCGCACAGTTCCTGTTCGATATTTGGAGAGATAAAAGGCGAACAAGTAAAAAAAATAGGAAATAATATAGATGACCTTAAAAGGAAGTCGGGAGATCAACTTGGCAAACAACATAACAAAACAGGCTCTTCCCTCTGAAACAAAAATGACCACTAAAAATAATAAACCTGAATATTATGAACTTTTCAAATTAAATATAATCAAATGCGCCTTATCTATTAAATTAATGAGATTATAAAACGCGTAAGTATGAATAGTATTTCATTGTTAGAAACACCGATGTTTAAATCTGCACTAGAGTCTAATAAAAAAATAACTCAACCGGTGCGTCATAATAATAAAGAAATTTCTATTGGGGGAGTTCGTCACACCTCTGCCCATCGCGCCGGTTACCGGTCAGTGGAAGAGATCCCCCTGGGCAAACGATCGATCAGTGATCCGGGCCCCATTCTTGTTAAGTGCAATAACAATGTATTTTGGGACTTATCACGTATTGACCTTAAATCGTTGCTCCTTCCGGGAACCTTTTTCGCCGACCAGTCAAAACATATTGTCGGTTTACAACTTGCCCGGCATATTGCCGAGATTTTTGCTCACGGCACAACCATGAAAGAGAAGAACATAAAAGCACTCACTATCTGTCAACAAGATCAATACAAGTTCTGCAAACTCAAACTGTTCGATTACCCTGCTCAATGTGTTTTTTTCGATCTGGTCGGCAGTAAACTCAGGCATTTGCTGTCTGAAGAGCTGGTTGCAGAGCTGGACGCAAAACAGCTCCAGGACTATTTACTGGTAAAGGAAGGTTTTATTAATCTCCAACTTACCACGGAGCAAAAAGCAAGCATTAAAAAGCAGGTCAAAGTGAGTGCCAGGGAGGATACGGAGACCGTATGCAACGCACAGAAATATCGATATTCTCAACCCGATGGCATGAAAGGGGAAATTTTTATCAAGGCCACAGCCCCTAAAATCCGGGGCGTGTTATTTAAAGTTCTGGGAGAACTGGCCCGGGGAGGTCTGCAATTGCGAGATGCCCCGGAGTTTATTGGCTATGTCCCTGCCGAGGTAGCCAACTCTCTGATAGAAAAATCAGGTTTTACCGACAGCACCTGGTCAGGCAACTTCCTGCACGGTAGATACTCTCATTTACTGGCACTGGCATTTCTCAGCAGAGAAGCCGGTCTGACGGCAACAACACTGAAAGCCGTGGTGGCCCATGGCCTTTGGGACGATTTATTGGACCAAAGCCCATACGCAAAAATAGATATTCAACAATTGGGGGATCATGAATACCTGATTCATGATAGAAATCCATTCACTGTGCCATTCAGCCCTTTCGCATTTCAGGAAATGCTTTGCACTGGTCAGGTTTCTTCTACCCTTCGGCAGATTGCAAAGTTAATTGCAGGACTCTCAGCTTGCGAATATGCCATGCTCACAGCCTCTTTTCAGGAGAAGGTTACTCCTGAAAGGCTCTTGACGATGGCTCAAAATATCCAACTGCTGGAGCACGTTATTGCCCTGGAGCACCATAACGACATATTTGAAATCAAACAGTATTTTGATATGCCAACCTTTGGACTTGTTCCCCTGGAGATTCTGGAACTAAGCAGCGGGTGGACACTGGGGCAATTCACAGCGTTCGGGCAATCCCATGAACTCTCGGTGTTTGCCGCCAAAAAAGCATTCAAACGGGGTGATAAAGTTGTTTCCGTCACAACGCATTTCGACAGTCCACTTTATCGACTGGTTGGCTACGCACCTGTTAATCAGCAGGAAATCAAGAAGCTTGAAGACTTTGATATACAACCGGCTTTTACCAGCTATGTTGCCTGGCCAGCAAAAAACCACCCTTGCAACCGCTTAAGACTTACTCAGGCTCCTGCTGTCTGAGAGCCGATCCAGGCAACTTTGAAAACGGGTATATGGCTATAGTCAAACCATTCTCATAAAATGACACCAGTAACCAGAAGAGAGCGGGTTTATGGAGTCACTCAGGGCACAACTCAGTCAACAATTAACTGCCTGCGGGGCACCTGACACTACTACGGAAATTCTTCCTGTAGAAATCAGGAACGTGGTCAATGCTCACTGGCAACAGTTTGTGGATAACAATCCGTCGTTTACTTTTCCTGGCACCCTTTTTCCTGACCAGAGTGATCAATTGAGTCCCGGGCTGATGGATCAGCTGATCCGTTGCTGGGCAGGCAGTGACTTTGCCGCGCAGCAGTGCATTCGTCACCCTCAGTGGCTTGCCAGCATTCTGGAAAATCATGACAAACTCCCTGATTTAGCCCAAACCCACCCGGAACGTTTACAAACAGCACTGGCAGCAGTTGAAAATGAGCAGGACCTGATCAAGGCTCTCAGACTTTACCGCAACCGGGAAATGCTGCGGATTATCTGGCTCGACCTGAATCGTCGGGTCAACATGCCGGAAACCACAGCGGATATGTCGGCCCTGGCAGATGCCTGTATTGATAGCGCACTCAACTGGCTATACCGGGACAGCTGCCAGACCATGGGAACGCCCTATGGCACAGATATCCCGGGGGAAGAACCGGTTCCCCAGAAAATGGTGGTACTGGGTATGGGCAAACTGGGAGCCAGAGACCTTAACCTCTCTTCAGACATCGACCTGATGTTCACCTACCCCTCTCAGGGAGAAACCCGTGGCAACAAAAAGGTCATTACTAATCAAGAGTTTTTTATCCGTCTTGGCCAGCGACTGATCAAGGTGCTGGATTGTCAGAGTGCCGATGGTTTTGTGTTCCGGGTTGATATGCGACTGCGGCCTTATGGTTCCAGCGGAGCCCTGGCCATGAGCTTTGCGGCGATGGAGCAGTATTATCAGGATCAGGGCCGGGACTGGGAGCGCTACGCCATGCTCAAGGCCAGGGTGGTTGCCGGAAACATGCTCGCAGGCCAGCTACTGCTCAGCCAGCTGCGTCCTTTTGTTTATCGTCGCTACATTGATTTTGGCTCCATCAGTGCCCTGCGGGAAATGAAGCAGCTGATCCGCCGGGAAGTGAAACGCAAAGGTATGGAGAGCAATATCAAGCTTGGGCCAGGTGGCATTCGTGAGATTGAGTTCATCATTCAGTCTTTCCAGTTGATACATGGCGGGCGTGATCGCAGTCTTCAGGAGCGAAACCTGCTGACGGTTCTATCAACGCTGCTGCGCAAACACTATTTTTCTCCTGACGAAGCCAATGAGCTGAAAGCCGCTTATATCTTCCTTCGTAACCTTGAACATGCCATTCAGGCCATTGCTGATCGGCAGACTCAGGATCTGCCGAAAAGCCCAAAGGCTCAGGCACGGGTCGCCTTCAGTATGGGGCAAAAAGACTGGTCCGGGTTACTGGGCAAGCTGGAAGAGCATCGTCACCAGGTCACCACTTACTTTGATGCGGTTATTGCTGATCCTGAAACCACAAATACCAAAGATCCTCATAGTGACCAGTGGCAAGCCCTCTGGCTTGGCCAACTCAGCGAGGAAGAAGAACAGCAGCTGATGGCCCGGGAGGGCTTCAAAAATGTCGATGCCTCATGGCAGCGATTGATTTCCCTGCGAGATAGCAAAGCCATTACCCGGGTTAGAAGGCAGAGCCGTGATCGTCTGGATAAGTTCATCCCGCTCCTGCTCAGAGTGGCCGCCAATGCCACTGAACCTGATACTTTTCTACTGCGAATTCTTCCGCTGATTGAGGCAGTACTGCGTCGGACCGCTTATCTGGTTCTACTGATCGAGAACCCTGCTGCGTTGGAGCACCTTGGCAAACTCTGTATTGCCAGCCCATGGATTGCTGAACAGATTGCCCGCTTTCCAGCGCTTCTTGATGAGTTCCTCAATCTTGGTGATCTCTATAACCCACCGGAAAAAGAAGCGTTGGCCGACGAGCTGCGCCAACAGCTCGCCCATATTCCGGAAGACGATCTTGAGAACCAGATGGAAGTTCTGCGCCACTTCAAAATGGCCCATGTCTTACGAGTGATTGCTGCCCAGGTGTCCGGCACCCTGCCTCTGATGAAAGAGAGTGACTACCTGAGCTGGATTGCTGAAGTTATTCTTGATGCCGTTCTGGCCATTGCCTGGCGAAACCTGGTCGAAAAATATGGAATGCCCCGGGATGCTGACGGCAACCTGTGTGATCCCGGCTTCATTATTGTTGGTTACGGCAAGCTGGGCGGTATTGAGTTAGGCCCCGGCTCTGATCTTGACCTGGTATTTATCCATAATGGCGGTACCAATAAAGAGACCAATGGACCCAGGGCCATTGACAGCACGACGTTCTTTACCCGCCTTGGTCAGCGAATCATCCATATTCTGACCACGCAGACACCCTCGGGTATTCTTTATGATGCAGACATGAGACTACGGCCATCCGGCTCTAAAGGATTGCTGGTCAACTCCTTCACTTACTTTGAGAAGTACCAGAAAGAGGAAGCATGGACCTGGGAACATCAGGCCCTGGTGCGTGCCCGTGTGATTGCCGGTGACCCAACGCTTGCACAGAAGTTTGCAGACCTCAGATCAGCTATTCTCAGCCAGCAACGGGATGTTAACAAACTCCGTGATGATGTTGTGGATATGCGCCAGAAAATGCGGGAACACCTGAGGTCAACATCATCTTCTGCCAATAGCAGTGAAGTCTTCCATTTAAAACATGACCCGGGCGGCATCGTTGATATTGAGTTTCTGATGCAGTTTGCCGTTCTGCGATACTCCAGCCAGTACCCGTCGCTGTTGAAGTGGACCGACAACGTGCGGATCTCTGAAGAATTGGAACTTGCAGGCCTGATGAAACATGACGACGCCCATCAGCTTCGGGAGGCTTATAAAACCTTCCGGTTCAGTATTCATCAAAAAGCATTACAAAACGAGACACCTGAAGTAGAAAATACCTCTGGCAACTGCCTGCGTCAGGCCGTTATGACTATCTGGGCAGACTGTATGAAATGAGCAGGAATCCACCGACAGTTAATTGATTATGTGTAAACTCTCAAGGGGATGGCCGCCCTGTGGATGGCTGCCCCGTGGAGCAATTTACACGCTCCTGTCTTTATGCACGCCTGCGTAAGCCAAAGATAAGGGTCGTGAGGGTTTTAGACAGTTCTGCTAATACCCACGGGCCTTCTCACCGAGGTTGATCCTGATAAATAGACTGCCACCCGGAAGAATGTGTGTAAGATCATTGATTGCCATAAATTTATCGCAACCAACACCTCTATTCATGCTCTCCGGTTTTTGGAAGCTTGGGAGCATCGGGTCGGGTTCAGATTTATATACTCCCAAAACTTCTTTTCCTTCCCCAACTATCTCAAAGGATAAAGTTTGATCGAATGGCCAAGTCAGAATTTCGTCATACATGCCTTTCATAATCGATATAAACAGACTGATGTGGGTGCCTTCTCCGTTACCATCGCCATATGGAAATAGTGTTGCCTTCATCCTGTATCCTTCCGGTGCCGAATAGAAAACCGGACTGTCGAACGATGTATTTATGCCTTCCCTTGCCTTTGCTATGGCTTCTATGAAGTTGTCTATTCTCCATAAAAACGTTCCATCCGTGTGCTGTTCCTGCAATTCCTTTAATTCCTTTATTTGAATTTCATATTCAGCGCAGGTCAAAGAGAGGTTTTCTACAGTGTTTTGCAGTTGTTCTACAGTTTTGTTCAGTTGACTGATTTCGTTAGCCTGCTCATCGTTTCTCCCTTGCAGACGTTCAAGTTCTTCCATGCCCGACATTAACAGCGTCTGAACCATACTTTTCTCATCTCCGGATCCAGTTTCTGAGAGGTTCTCAAATGCCATCAAATCCTCTGAAGCTGGATCTGGTCTCTGCGGTTCAATTACCGGGGCAGGAAAGCCCCGATGCTTATCACCATGGAAATGGTCAGGCAAATCGCTTAACTCTATGGGCTGAAGACATTCACGGCCATTAACGTGCTTCGCACAATATACTATTGTGCGCCGGGAAAAAGCGGTCAGATCTATAACCTCTTCAAAATTCTGGATATGAATGGGATCTGCATTTTGAATACACTTTAAATCAGCTACTAAAGTATGCCCCTTCAGTGGTTCGATCATTGAAGAGTCTTTTGGACGCACATCAATGATGGCCCTGTTACTGATCTTCCTGTGATGCAAAGGCCTGCCTTCCACGATATGTGATTTGTGCATCGAACAATGGCTACAAGACAAGTTCTTCTCAATTTTCTTTACATCTTGAGGTTTACATCGAAACTCTGCTCCGCTGGTTGTTCTGAGTACTTTACCGGACAAGTCTTGCTGCCGATCCGGATCATAAATCGTCACATCTCGAAGATTATGATCCCACCCATATTGAGGAGCATTGCTGCTGCCCGGTGGGAAACTTAAAGGGGTACCTTGGTTCATTAGCATAAGCTCCTGTTTAAATTTTTTGATACAGCTGATATGGCAATCGGTAGCTCGCCATAGATCAGGCAAGAGGCCCCAACTCAAATAGCCTGACATTTTGAAGAGCTATTAAACTACTTTATGTATGGCTGGTCGTCGAAATGACACTTTTCATTCTCTGACCACAAATTATTCGATTGGTTCAATTAGAAATGGCTGAATCGTTAGAATATTCTGAAAACATCTGAAACCTGTGAAGCTGGTTCCGGTAAAATCACAACGCTTGAGAATTTTGCAATCCCCTGCCGAGACGGACAATCACTCTTTGGCATCAGAGGAAAGTTGTGATCCAATAGTCACTTCAGACTCTTTCACCAACAAAATAATTTAGATCTGGAGTTTCCCGATGTCTTTCGCCGATCGTGATGGCGTTATCTGGTTAGATGGGAATTTAGTTCCCTGGCGTGAAGCCAAAACCCATGTGCTGACCCACACCCTTCATTACGGGATGGGGGTTTTTGAAGGTGTCAGAGCCTATAACACGCCAGAAGGACCTGCCATTTTCCGTCTGAAGGAACACACCGACCGCCTGTTTCGCAGCGCCCACATCCTGAGAATGGAAATCCCCTTCAGCAAAGAAGAACTGAACGAAGCACAGAAGCTTGTCGTTCGTGAGAATGGGCTGGAGGAAGCCTACCTGCGGCCAATGTGTTTCCTGGGCTCTGAGGGTATGGGGTTAAGAGCCGAGGGCCTTCAGGTTCACACCATGGTTGCTGCCTGGAACTGGCCTTCTTACATGTCGCCGGAAGCACTTGAGCGTGGCATCAAAATCCGTACCTCTTCCTATACACGACACCATGTAAATATCACCATGTGCAAGGCCAAAGCCAACGGGAATTACATGAACTCCATGCTGGCGCTGCGGGAAGCACTGGACAGTGGCTGTGAAGAAGCCCTGCTGCTTGATAACGAGGGTTATGTGGCTGAAGGCAGTGGTGAGAATGTCTTTATTGTGAAAGAAGATGGCATTCTCTATACCCCGGAACTGACTTCCTGTCTGGAAGGCATTACCCGGGATACCATCATCCGGTTTGCCAGGGAGCTTGGGCTGGAAGTCCGGGAAAAACGCATTACCCGTGATGAAGTATATATTGCCCGCGAAGCATTCTTTACCGGCACGGCTGCGGAGGTTATGCCTATTTGTGAACACGATGGGCGCAAGATTGGCTGCGGCAAGCGTGGCCCCGTTACTGAACAGCTTCAGTCCATGTACTTTGACCAGGTTCGTGGCAAACGCAAAGAGAACCCTGAGTGGTTGAACCATTGCTCTTAGGGTAGACATTAAGCGCCTACTCCTCTGCAAGTTAAAGATGGAACCACGAAGGACACGAAGAGCACGAAGGAAAAGAATAGCTCTTCTTTGTGCTCTTCGTGTCCTTCGTGGTTCCATCCGAAACCCCAATGAAAATGGAGGGATAAGCTTAATGTCCAACCTAAGAACCATTGCTAAGAGATGATGGCTAACTGTCTGTTAGCCATTCTGCACCCTACTTGCTGATAATTCGCAGAGACTTTACGTCTATTTCAACGACGGATACCCGATCAACATCCACCTCACCAATAATCTCTACTTTGGTAGTGGCAGTTATCGGTTGCGGTGGAAAGTCGTTATCATCAATATCCACTATGATTTCACCGGTACCATCGTTAAACAGGTAAGTCTCATGTTTAATTTTTCGGACCAGATTGCCCCTGAGGACTACCCGCCTGTCGTCTTGAGGATTCTTCAGGATAGCGGCGACGGTTGTCGTACCATCACCGGAGTCAGGTACGGTACTAACCCCTGATCCGGGGCCGATATAAGCCCCTTCAGCAACAAACACCGTGAATGCCAGCAAGACAGCGGAAGACCATCTGACTAACTTCTGCGAATAAACGCCGTAGAGTTTCATTACCGAGACACCCTGACAGTGACTTATATTCCAACTGAAATAATAGGAGAAAAAGTCGGTCTCGCCAGAGTTTTGCTGTCTCTATTGGATGTCAAACAACGAGAGCACAGCAGCAGGCAATCAACCACTTATTTTTTATCAATCCGATAAAGACCACAGACACCGATATGTTCCCCCAGGCCTTTAAATATCTCAGGAGGAAAGCCCGGTATAACCGGCATCATGGCTATTCCCATACTTGTTAATGCTTTGGAAGAGAAAAGCAATTCCTGATCACTGGCCTCAGAAATGACCAGCAAATTCTTACCTCCCCGATCAAACCAGGACTTAATAACCCGGGGAAGAAATTCATCAGCGTCCACCCAGCGCCCGTTATCCATGAAAACGGGCTGCGGCGCATCAAGTACCAATGCTGATGAGTCCATGTTACCACCAGTCGAGGCAAGTATTTTGGCAAACTTGTCGACGCTGACAAACACATCCGCTTTATTTACCCTGGTATAGGTGTTGTTCGGTGGATTGATATCAAAGCAGGTTGAGGGCATGCCTGCTTCCATCATACTTTTAGAAAAATAACCGGATCCCGCCATAGGGAAAAACAATCGGTCAATATTATTCGCTCTTAGATAATCGTTAAGGTAGTTTGCTGAGGCTTGAGAAATGCTGGCATAAATACGGAGTTCAGTTTCACGGTGACGAGAAATAATCGTTATCAATTCAATTAAACGGGTATTAGCAGGAACCCAATTACGCCTTAGAACTACTTGCTCCTTGTGATGAGACAGCTCTTCCCCATAACCGGAGAGTTGACGAAGGTTCATGACATCAAGACTATACATAGGCTCAGGAAAAATCATATTGGTATAACGAATTACTGAAAGCGATTCCGTACACAGCTCTCCCTTTAATAGCTTTGAAAGGTCCGTCAACTGGCTATAGAGAGCGTCCAGAATACCAACATTATATAGCAAGCTACGCTGATCAATATTACCGTTAATGCTTGAAAACTGATCACAATTATTGATCAGACGAAATGCTTCCTCTGCCAGGTTAGTGCACTTTGATAAATGCTGAAGAAGAGAAATTGCAATCAATCTATTTGAACCATGTTTACATTCAACCTTTTCTTGTAACTTTTCAAATAAAGATAATTTTTCACGATCTGATGTGGCATAGCATAGCTGCTTAATGAGGGCTGAATAGTCAGGATCACTATTTAAACCTTCTGCAATAGGGTGTTTGTGCAAATACTCCAATCGCAAGCCCGTATCGGCCGGTGAATAAGCAAAACCACCATCAGACGGCATAGAGACTGATCGGTCAACTACCGGAACATCTCGGGGGGATGAGTCCAAACCCATGGCATGGTCAGTTTGTGACGTTGTCTCAGCCACTAATCCATCTGTGGTAACCCGGGTTTCGCGATGATTGAATAAAACCTCCCCCAGAAGCTCTGTTAAATCATCAACACTCTGGTTGCTATCAAGTTGAGCACCTGATTGAGGCTTGGAGGTTGCGTCCAAAATAGTACATCCAGTCAATAACGTTTGTTGCACTTTTCAGACAGCTGTATTCCAGCATCGTTCCCTGAAAAATTGCGGACTCATCCGCAGGCTTGCCTGTTGCCACGATTAACGACTGTTTTGCACGATATAAAGGTAGAAAACCCTCATTGATGTTTACCTCCGACACCCTCACTATACGGCTACTGCAAATAAATATTCCGACACAGCAGTCAATATTATTAGTACTGGAGTCTTAAATGAGCGCTATCCACGAACTGCAGCCTCACGCACTATGGCAACACTTTTCCGCCATATGCGACATACCTCACCCTTCGTTCCATGAAGAACAGATTCGTGAGCATTTGATTGGCTTTGCCAAAGAGCACAATCTTGAGTGGCAGTCCGATGCGGCAGGCAATGTCATTATTCGCAAAAAGGCGACGCCTGGTATGGAAAACCGTGCTGGTGTTATTCTTCAGGGCCATATGGATATGGTGCCTCAGAAAAATAACGATACCGTTCATGACTTCACCACTGACCCCGTTAAAGCCTATATCGATGGTGACTGGGTGACTGCCGAGGGCACAACCCTCGGTGCCGATAACGGCATCGGTATGGCGGCAACACTGGCCGTATTAGCTGCCAAAGACCTGCAGCATGGTCCTGTCGAAGCGCTGTTCACCGCTACTGAAGAGACCGGAATGATCGGCGCTCAGGGGCTGCAGCAGGGTGTTCTGACAGGCAAGATCCTGCTCAACCTGGATACTGAAGATGAGGGCGAACTCTACATTGGCTGCGCCGGTGGTACCCGTATCGAGATCAATGGGGATTACACGACTGAAGCCGCTCAGGATGGATTGACCTGCAAAACCCTGTCCATTGCCGGACTCAAAGGTGGCCATTCCGGGTGTGATATTCATCTGGGCAGGGGCAATGCCATCAAATTGCTGGTTCGTGTCCTGCACCGTCTGGAGGCAGAAGGTGTGCGTATTGCCAGCCTGACCGGTGGTTCTCTGGCCAATGCCATTCCCCGTGAAGCATCTGCAGTCATTGCCATTCCTGAGTCATCACTGGTGGCTTGTGAGCAAATTATTGACCAGTGCAGCAATGAGCTGACTGCCGAATTGGCGGTGGTGGAGCCCAACCTGACACTGACTCTGAGTGAGGCTGCGCCCACTGCCGAGCTGATGTCTTTGCAGGATCAGCACCGGTGGGTAGCTGCGGTGAATGCCTGCCCAAATGGTGCCCAGAGAATGAGTGACTCCATTGCAGGCGTGGTAGAAACCTCTTTAAACCTGGGGGTTCTGACCATCAATGAAGGCAAGATCAAAGCCCATATCCTGCCAAGAAGTCTGGTTGGCAGCTGTAATGATGCCCTGAGTGATGCTGTCGCCGGCCTGTTCCGAATGCTGGGTGCCGAAGTCATCTTCTCCGACAGCTACCCGGGCTGGAAACCAGATGCTGACTCTCAGATTCTGGCTATTATGAAACGGGTCTATGCAGAGCTGTACGGTCAGGAGCCTGGCGTACAAGTGGTTCATGCCGGTCTGGAATGTGGCCTGCTGGGCAGCAAGTACCCAGAGTGGGATATGATCTCCTTTGGCCCAACCATCCGCTTCCCGCACTCTCCGGATGAGAAAGTTAATATCAAGAGCGTTGCCAGGTTCTGGGATCTTCTGGTGGCTACTTTGAAAGCGGTTCCGGAAGCGTAATGCGATGGTTGCAATATGTTTGTGACAGCGCCTGAACTGAACAGATTGATGAACCCTGTAGAGGGAAAACAGGAAGAATCAGCAGCAGCCTGATCGTTCTGACATTCCGGTGCTATGAAAAGGTGACTGTTCAGTGATGGTCGCCTTTTCTAATGGTTTCTGGTTTAGTTTTCGCAAGGGATCTTTCTATGGTGTGAATGTCCCAATACAGGGAACTGTCTGAATAAATAAGTTACAAACGTTTGTCCAGATCAGTTACTCTGTCAGTCAGTAACTGGCTCATTTCATTGTCTGGTGTGTAGGAACTCTCTGCCTGTTCATTCGTTTTCTAGTTCCCTGAATACCCTGTGATTTTGAAGTCTGCTGGGAGACGTTCTCATAAGTATTGCCGTCTACTGGAGCGGTAGAGCTGCTCTTTGCAGTCAGATGGGAAACATCCTCATAAATACTGTCGTGTACAGTGGTATTGGGTACCGCTGTTTCAATTGTTTGCGTTGTTGCTCCGGACTCAGTTGGTAGCTCAGCTACAGCAGCTGATTGCTGTTGAGTCTGGCGAAAAGTCAACGAATGCCTCAGCGCTTCTGATAAACCCCGTACCGAGTTGACCGCAGCGCTAGCCAGTTCTTTACCACGAGTAAGGGGTTTCATCGCCAGCTCCTGACCACGCAACCCCTCCCGGTAACCGGTAATCCATTGATAGGTTGAATAGCCGGCAATCCCCAATCCGCCCGCTTCCAAAAGGGAACCTATGGTAATTCCCACCGTAGCAGCGGTTGACGCTGTAGCGTCAATCCTGCTGTTTACCACCGTGGGGTTGCCAACTATGCCTCCATGGAAAACCCGCCCCGCCCCGAAGCCGGCGCGTGCATTTTTACCCGAGGTTTTGACCGTGCTGTTCATCACCGTGGTGTTGACAACCGTTCCTTCATTGTAAACCAACCCACCCCCGATGCCGGCGTGTGCATATTTACCCTTGGTTTTGACCGTGCTGTCCACCGCCGTGGTGTTGACAGCCGTTCCTGTAACCACACCCCCCCCGATACCGGCGAATGCAACATCACCCGAGGTTTCGACCGTGCTGTCCATCGCCGTGGTGTTGGCAACCGCTCCAGTAACCCACCCCCCGCCGATGCCGGCGTGTGCATATTTACCCCTGGTTTTGACCGTGCTGTCCACCGCCGTGGTGTTGGCAACCGCTCCTCCATAGTGAACCAGCCCCCCCCCGATGCCGACGTATGCAACATCACCCGAGGTTTCGACCGTGCTGTTCACCGCCGTGGTGTTGGCAACCGCTCCTCCATCGTCAACAAGCCCCCCCCCGATGCCGGCGTGTGCATATTTACCCTTGGTTTTGACTGTGCTGTCCACCGCCGTGGTGTTGGCAACCGCTCCTCCATCGTCAACAAGCCCCCCCCCGATGCCGGCATATGAAAGTTCACCCGAGGTTTCGACCGTGCTGTTCACCGCCATGGTGTTGGCAACCGTTCCTCTAACCA
>NZ_JAGHQV010000077.1:0-14367 GCF_017744175.1 Thalassotalea sp. G20_0
TGTGGCCTTGACGAGCAGCTTCGTGGAGAGCCGTATCACCATTGTTATTCTTGACATCAACTCGGATGCGCATGGGGGCAATTTCCTTAAATGCCCTGACGATCTCTGTGTGGCCATTACGAGCAGCCAAGTGGAGAGGCGTACAGCCATCGTTCATCTGTTCATTGACTGGGGATTGATAATTTTCCAGCAGCTCCTTGACGGACTCTATGTGGCCGTTCTGAGCGGCCATATGCAGGGGCGTAGCACCATCTGTATGTGTTTTGACATTGACATCCACTTTAAGCATTCGGGATTCACAATAAGGTAATTCGTCGTCATCGACGCTTTCCCCGCCCTTACGAATCAGTGGCAGTGCCGGTTGCCCGCATTCACTGCATCGGCGTTGATCAAGACTTGTTTCACCCTGCTCATCAAGGTGTCGGGTGATGCACCCCAGGTGGAAAACGTGGGGTTCCGGTTTGCAGGAGGTTTCGACCAGTGAGTGTCCACCAAATTGTCCTCTGATATGTTCGTCATTTATACAGATAGAAGAACAATTAAAGCGGACATCTGCCCCGTTTCTACCGACACCATCCATCGCTTTAGTCTGCCATTGACCCAAACTTTGGGTAGGACAAAAAATCAGCAGGGTAAGTTCCACAAAAAACAGAATTTTTAACAAGAAGATTGTCGTTTAAATCAAAAGTCAGGCACGGAACCAATTTTCATTAGACAGTAATCGTTTATCCGGAATACAAACAATGGCAACCAAAAATATCTGTCAAAGGATTGATCATATTCAGGAACATCGACATGTTGCCAGTTCAATACCAGTTTAAGAACCTGAACCACCTTGGCTTGGTTGCCGCTATGTGTCGGGAGCTAAAGATAGCCGAATACATCGATGCGCGTATAACTAATGACCGAAAATGAGGCTGGTATTCCAGTATTTATGGCACCTGCCAGTGGTAATGTAAACGACAAAACCTGTTTTAAGGAAATTATCAAAACCATCTGTCGTGTTTTAAGGCGGCTTTCAATAGTCGCTATCTGGTCGCTGATGCCGCCATGTACGTTGCTGAAACCCTCCAGCTGCCTGATGAGCAAAAGCAGCTGTTTATCTCTCGGGTGCCCCTGAATATCAACGACGCAAAGGAGCTGGTCGGCAAAGCGCCAGCCATGTCACTGGAGCCGGTTGAAGGTTATGAAGATTATTACTCGACTGAAGTGCCTTCTTGCTATGGAGAGGTTCAGCAACGATGGTTCTTGTTTCTCAACAAAAAGCGCAGGCTCAGTGAACAGAAAACACTGACCCGAAAGATGCAGAAGCAGTCACTGAAAGAGGCCCGTGATCTGGAAAAACTGGGTAAAAAAGTCTTTTTATGCCGGGACGATGCATTGAAGGCTTTTACCTTGTGGCAGAAACAATCGAAACTCTGCCAGAGTGCAACGGAGCTTGAGGTTACCGGTAAACCCTGCTATTTGGGCAAAGGACGGCCATCGACGGATAGCAAGCCCGACCACTTTGAATACTTTGTGCAGGCTGAATGCTTTGTTCCCTGTGAGAGAAGGGAGAATGCACAGGCCTCACTGGGTTGCTTCATCCCGGGTACCAATGAATTGGATCAGAATTGTATGAATGCCACGGAGCTGTTGTCTACCTACAAGTCACAACAACAGGTTGAGGGCGGCTTTCGATTCCTGAAAAGCCCGGACTTTCTGGTCTCTTCACTCTATCTGAAGAAAGCTGAGCGCATTGAAGCTCTGTTAATGGTGATGACACTGTGCCTGATGGTCTATGCTGCTATCCAGCACAGAATAAGGCACGAGCTGAAAAAGCAGAGCCGAGTATTTTCAAACCAGAAAAAGAAGCCCTGCCAGAATCCAACGGCGAGATGGGTGTTTTTCTGTTTCCAGGGAATCTATCCTTCTCTTTGCCAGGAGCGGTCAAAGTCCAGCAATGCCTGGATGGCCTCTGTTTGGCCTTTAAGAGCAGCGGCGTAGAGAGCCGTTTGGCCATTCTTATCCTTCTCTTTGGCCAGGGAGCGATCAAAGTCCAGCAATGTCTCGATGGCCTCTGTGTGGCCTTTAATAGCAGCGAAGTGGAGAGCTGTTTGGCCATCGTTATCCTTCTCTTTGGCCAGTGAGCGGTCAAAGTTCAGCAATGTCTGGATGGCCTCTGTTTCGCCTTTAAGAGCAGCGGCGTGGAGAGCCGTTTGGCCATTCTTTTCCTTTTCTTTGGCCAGTGAGCGGTCAAAGTTCAGCAATGCCTGGATGGCCTCTGTTTGGCCATTATAAATAGCGTAGTGGAGAGCCGTTTGGCCATTCTTATCCTTCTCTTTGGCCAGTGAGCGGTCAAAGTCCAGCAATGTCTGGATGGCCTCTGTGTGGCCTTTAGCAGCAGCCCAGTGGAGAGCCGTATGGCCAAAGTTATTTTTCTTTATGGCCAGTTTTTTGGCCAGGGAGCGGTCAAAGGCCAGCAATGTCTGGATGGCCTTTGTGTGGCCTTGTTCAGCTGCTCTGTGGAGAGCCGTCCAGCCATTGTCATCCATCTCTTTGGCCAGTGAGGGGTTAAAGTTCAGCAATGCCCGAATGGCCTCTGTGTGACCTTTAGCAGCAGCTTTGTGGAGAGCCGTCCAGCCATCGTTATCCTTCTCTTTGGCCAGTGAGCGGTCAAAGTCCAGCAATGTCTGGATGGCCTCTGTTTCGCCTTTAAGAGCAGCGGCGTGGAGAGCCGTTTGGCCATTCTTTTCCTTTTCTTTGGCCAGTGAGCGGTCAAAGTTCAGCAATGCCTGGATGGCCTCTGTTTGGCCATTATAAATAGCGTAGTGGAGAGCCGTTTGGCCATTCTTATCCTTCTCTTTGGCCAGTGAGCGGTCAAAGTCCAGCAATGTCTGGATGGCCTCTGTGTGGCCTTTAGCAGCAGCCCAGTGGAGAGCCGTATGGCCAAAGTCATTTTTCTTTATGGCCAGTTTTTTGGCCAGGGAGAGGTCAAAGGCCAGCAATGTCTGGATCGCCTCTGTGTGGCCTTGCTCAGAAGCTCTGTGGAGAGCCGTCCAGCCATTGTTATCCTTCTCTTTGGCCAGTGAGGGGGCAATGGTCAGCAATATCTGGATGGCCTCTGTGTGGCCTTTATCAGCAGCGTAGTGGAGAGCTGTATTGCCATTGTTGTTCTTAGCATTAACCATGACGCTGAGAACCTCCGGCTCTAGACAAGCCCTGGTCAGCAATGCCTTAACAGTATCAGTGCGGTCTTCAAAAGCAGCTAAGTGGAGAGCCGTGGCACCATCTTTATTTTTATAAATGGCCGTGGTGGGTGCAATGTCCAGCAATGCATTGACGGTCTCTGTGTGGCCTTGACGAGCAGCTTCGTGGAGAACCGTATCGCCATTGTTATTCTTGACATCAACCTGGATGCACATGGAGGCAATTTCCTTAAATGCCCTGACGATCTCTGTGTGACCATTACGAGCAGCTAAGTGGAGAGGCGTACAGCCATCGTTCATCTGTTCATTGACTGGGGTTTGATAATTTTTCAGCAGCTCCCAGACGGACTCTATGTGGCCGTTCTGAGCGGCCATATGCAGGGGCGTAGCACCATTTATATATGTTTTGACATTGACATCCACTTTCTTATCAAGCAGTTTTCTCAGGCACCCGGTTTGCCCCCAACAAGCGGCTAAATGCAGGGCTGTTTCGCCGTTATTATTGGTGGCATTTACGTTCGCTCCCTTTTCAATCAGTTTTTTCAGGCATGTTTTATCCCCATTGGCAGCGGTGATATGCAGCGGTGTTTGACCTTCCCCATCGGTGGCATCGATCTGTATCGGATCGTTCAGGTAATTGAAAAATTCCCAGTCACCTTTTCTGGCAGCAGTGTGCAGGGGCGTCTCACCCTGATGATCGGCGACATTGACATCGGCACCGTGGTCGATCAGAGTCCGGGCTAAATCCGTATGCTGGTGCTTTAAGGCGACATCTAACAGGTATTCAGAATGACCGGTGAGCGCCGAGCAGTAAGGCTGATTGGCCAACGTCTTGTCTTTGTCCAGATGCCAGTTCAGCTTTCTCAGATTACCGCTACGGCAGACATTAAGCATCCGGGATTCACAATAAGGTGATTCGTCGTCATCGACGCTTTCCCCGCCCTTACGAATCAGTGGCAGTGCCGGTTGCTCGCATTCAGTGCATCGGCGTTGATCAAGACTTGTTTCACTCTGCTCATCAAGAAGGTGTCGGGTGATGCACCCCAAGCGAAAAACGTGGCGTTCCGGTTTGCAGGAAGTTTCGACCAGTGAGTGTCCATCAAATTGTCCTCTGATATGTTCGTCATTTATACAGATAGAAGAGCAATTAAAGCGGACATCTGACCCATTTCTACCGACACCATCCATCGCTTTAGTCTGCCATTTGACTCAAAACTTCGAGTAGGACAAAAAATCAGCAGGGTTAGTTCCACAAAAAACAGAATTTTTAACAAGAAGATTGTCGTTTAAATCAAAAGTCAGGCACGGAACCAATTTTCGCTAGACAGTGATCGTTTATCCGGAATGCAAGCAATGGCAACCACAAATATCTGGCAACAGTTCAAGACGATGATTACTGAAGGGGCGCGGGTTGTAGCCACCATTACCGCTAATAACAGCAATGGTACCAGTCAGGCAGAGCTTCGGGATGGTTCGGTTATTACCGTCAAAGGTGAATCTGTGGGTGTTGGCCAGAAGGCATTTATTCAGAAGAGATAAAAGGTACTGCGCCGCGCCTGCGCATTCCGGAGTATTCGGCCACCCCTATCGAAGCGGAGCGACGAATCGGTTTGCAGCTTAGGATGCAGGTTCGGACTTTGCCAGTTTTGCCTGTTTCTTGCGCAGTGACTCACCCTTTAAAGGGACGCGGTGAGCGTTATGAATCAGCCGGTCCAGAATCGCATCTGCCAGTGCACGACGACAGGCGTTTTCAAGGCGTGCATCAACATAACTTTTTCCCAGCCTCATGATACCAAGGCAGCTGGATAGCCTTGAGTTCATCGAGCAGGCTGCGAATTGCCTTGTTCAGTGTCGGCAGGGTAAAGAATGCCTGATCAATTTGACTCCAGTCAGGCTGAGCCTGCTTGTTCGATGATGGTTTGACGGGGAACAATTGCTGCTCCAGCGTATGCTCATCAATCGATTCAGGCAGTGGCCAGGTCAGTTCAGTTCAGAAACCGAAAGCCGGGCCAGATAATCTTTAACGGTTGAGCGGGAGATATTGCAGCTTTGGGCTATCTTTCGCTCACTGAGGTGGTGCTCAAATTTGAGCCTGAAAACTTCACGAAGCTTAGTTTTACCCTTCAAATGAAAAAACCATTCAGGCAGATTTCAACGGTGAAGAGCTGTCGTTTACTTTGGAACTCTGGTGTTTATGAAATATTCTGGCTAATCTATTTTATTTAAAAAGCACCTTCAATGCTTCAGATAAATCTTTGAACTTTACCTGGCTACCGGTTGAGTTGATCTGTAAACGGGCGGGGCTGTTTGATGACTCAAACCGGTCAAATTCAATTTGAATTTTCTGATCGTTCTTGATGTTATGCAGTAAATGGATGGGGCCACTGCAAACCTCAAAATTATTTTCTGACAATGCTGTACCAATATCAGTTTCGTTTTCGTTGAGCCTTTTTAATTCGTTGCGAATTTTATTGATGGTGCTGTCGAATTTCCTGGATTTTATTTCTTCAGGTTGTTTTGCTGCTTCGCTATCAGGGTTTTCCTGCATTTTTCCTGCGTTTTTAACAACTTCCTCCTGAAGTTTTTCCTGAAGTTTTTTCTTACTAGTGTTAACAGCATCAGAAATTTTCTTAAGCAAGTCTTGTAAATCCGCATGTTCAAAAATTCCCCCAATAAAGTCTAATGGTATTTGACCAAAAGTATCTTTAATTGGAGCTACAAAAAAATCTCTCACCATTTTTGGCAGATCACAATCATCCAGACATAACTTTATATTCACACTGACTCTGGCTTTTGATTGCTCTTTTTTGTCAATACTTTTTGCCGTAAAATGGCATCCTTTATATTTACCCAAGAATTCAATAATTTTACCCTTAGTGCCTTCAATATGGAAAGGATAGCGATCCAGTGATAAATCATATAGTTCAGAGTCAGGTATAAAGTGTACGGGAACGTAGATTTGTTTCAGGTCTTTAGGATTTTTGGTATTGCGGTTTCCTCTAATTCCGGAATAGCCGAAAATTGCATCTTCATGGCTACCTTCAATGATTTTATCAAAAAAATCCTTTGCTAAAACAACAAAGGAGCTAACTTCAGGGCAAGGGATAAAATTCAATTCTGGATACTTTTTTTCAATTTCATCAAGACGCTCGACTAATTCTTTATCTATAAATACTTTTTCTTGATAGTGAATAGAACCATCTGATAAGCCAACTGGATTACTTTGACTGTGAGCATTTTCATTTTGGTAGTTGGTCTGATAGACTTGTTCTTCAAAACATTTTTTATATTTGTTGAGATAATACTTACCTTTATCTTTGCGTTCGCAGCCGTTGAGATTACTCCAGTCCTCCTGCAGAGCCTCTTGGCAAAGAGAGTGTTCTTTAGCCAAATCCCGGGGTTTATTTTTTTGCTTATCCTCAGCATTGATATTAACTGGGTGTTTTGTTTGGTCTAGCAACCCTATCAGGCACTGAATATTGTCTGCCTCGGCAGCCAAGTGTAATGGTGTCTTGCCTTGTTTATCCTCAGCATTGATCATAACTGTGTCTTTTGTTTCGTCTAGCAACCTTTTCAGGCACTGAATATTGTCTGCCTCGGCAGCCAAATGTAATGGTGTCTTGCCTTGTTTATCAGCAGCTTTGATTAATTTGGATAATTTTGTACGGTCTGGCAAGCATTTTGTATGGTCTAGCAACCTTTTCAGGCAATAAATATTGTCTGCCTCGGCAGCCAAATGTAATGGTGTCTTGCCTTCGTTATCTTTGAGATTAACGTCCACTTTTTCATCAAAGGAGAGTATGTGCTCAAGACATTCTTTATATCCTTGAACCTCCTGCGAACTATTGTGGTTCCAACATTTATCTATAACGACATAGTGCAAAGCAGCCATACCATTATTCTGGACTGTGTGATTGATATCTATTTTCTCGTTAAGCTTTTCATCAAAAATCTTTTGCAGGCAATCTTCTTTGCCATAAGCTGCAGCATACAGAAATAACCTCGAAAGCTGGTCGCTATCTAGTGTTATCATTTTGATTAGTTTTTTCAGGCACTCGTTTTTATTGTCATTATGAATAGTCAAAAGCAGTGGTGAAACCCCTTGTTTATTATTAATATGGAAATTATTATCTATGGTATCTTTTTTAAATATTTTTCCTTTTTCGTTGGTGTAGATCACATGCAGAAATCTTTTATTACCGTTATAAGCTGCATAGTGCAGCGGAGTATTATCGTCCTTGTCAGGTTTAATAATATCTTCTTTTAAAGATTTGTAATTTTCATTCAGCCAATTAATTCTATTCTCTGACATGGCTATACGATGCATTAGCGTTATACCTTTGTTATTTTCCTCACGCACATTAGCTTTAGCCTTTATCAGCTCTCTTACGCATGCATCAGTATCAGCCAGGAGCAGTGGCGTGTCACCATTTTCATCTTTAGCATTGATGCATTTTAATTCTTCTTTGGGCTCTTTCTTCAGTAGTAACTGAAGACAATTACTGTGCTTTTTCTCGGCTGCATAGTGCAGGGGTGTCCTCTTTTTATGATCTTGAAGATTGATGGATTTTTCCAAGCACCCTTCCCTTTTCGCTTTCTCCAGAAATTTTTCCAGGTAATTTTTGTGGCCTTTTTCTGCCGCGTAGTGCAGGAGTGTTTTACCGTCAGTTTCGTCCTTATCTTCCTCTTCCAAGCGTATCCTATTGACCAGTTTCTCTGTACTTTCGCTGTCATAATTTTCATCGATGGCTAATCGCAAGGCATGACTAATATTTGTGGGCGAGAAATGCTGAACTTTCTTACATAATACTTCCAGAAATTTCTCACCCTTGTCCTTGTTTAAAATTGCATAATGTAGCGGTGTTTTTCCACTGTTGTCAGTTTTGTTGATATTCGCTTTAGAGAATAGTTGTTCCAGACATGATTTGAAGCCCTTCTCAGCAACATAATGCAGCGGTGTTTTCCCACTGTTGTCAGTTTGGTTGATATCCTCTTCAGAGATTTCAGAGATTTCAGAGATTTCAGTAATCAGACGCATTTCTTTGCCCTGCTCAGCCAATTTGTGCAGAACTGATTTCCCAAGCTCATCAACGTCTTTGGTCTTCACTTCCCTGCGGTTCGGATATTCCTGCGGGTATACTATGCTATCCTCCTCAGCAGCAGAATCAGCCATAGCAGTTCTGTTTTCGCTGATAGCGGGAGACTCAATTGTTGACAGTTCCCGTGGTGCCGGGTCAGTATCCAGGCCTTCATTGAATGACTTTTTACGAAAGTCAACCGCAGTTTCACTATCAGTCGGGGCAGGATCGTTAGTGGCAACAGAGCCAGCCTGAGCTGTTTTGTCAGCTTTTTTGGTATCGTCGATCTTCACGTTGGTTGTGAGCGTACTGTTGTCTTTTTCATGATCGGCCCGGAAAACAACAAAGTTCTTTAATACCTTGACGGTCTCTTTTAAGCCCTTAGCTAAATTGAGCGCCGTTTCGCAATTCTTATCCTTAACTTTGGTCAGGGAGCGGTCAAAGAGCTGCAATGTCTGGATGGCCTCTGTGTGGCCTTTTTCATCAGCGTAGTGGAGAGCTGTTTTGCCATATTTATCCTTCTCTTTGGCCAGGGATGGTTCAACAAAGCCCAGCATTGTCTGGATGGCCTCTGTATGGCCTTTTTCAGCAGCGTAGTGGAGAGCCGTTCTGCCATATTTATTCTTCTCTTTGGCCAGGGAAGGGGCAATGGTCAGCAATGCCTGGATGGCCTCTTTGTGGCCTTCAGCAGCAGAGCAGTGGAGAGCCGTATTGCCACACTTATTCTTCTCTTTGGCCGGGGAGGGGTCAAAGTACAGCAATGTCTGGATGGCCTCTGTGTCGCCCCTGACAGCAGACCGGTGGAGAGCCGTTTCGCCAAACTTAGTTTTATCTTTGGCCAGTGAGCGGTCAAACTCCAGCAATGTCTGGATGGCCTCTGTGTGGCCTTTAGCAGCAGCCCAGTGGAGAGCCGTCCAGCCAATGTTACTCTTCTCTTTGGCCAGGGAGGGGTCAAAGGCCAGCAATGTCTGGATGGCCTCTGTGTGGCCTTTTTCAGCAGCGTAGTGGAGAGCCGTTTCGTCAAACCTATTTTTCTCTTTGGCCAGTGAGCGGTCAAAGGCCAGCAATGCCCGGATGGCCTCTGTGTGGCCTTTTTCAGCAGCTGTGTGGAGAGCCGTACGGCCAAGGTTATTTTTCTTTTTGGCCAGTGAGGGGTCAAAGGCCAGCAATGTCTGGATGGCCTCTGTGTGGCCTTTTTCAGCAGCTGAGTGGAGAGCCGTCAAGCCAATTCTATTATTCTCTTTGGCCAGTGAGGGGGCAAAGTTCAGCAATGTCTGGATGGCCTCTGTGTGGCCTTTTTCATCAGCGTAGTGGAGAGCTGTTTTGCCATATTTATCCTTCTCTTTGGCCAGGTCTTTGGCCAGGGATGGTTCAACAAAGCCCAGCAATGTCTGGATGGCCTCTGTATGGCCTTTTTCAGCAGCGTAGTGGAGAGCCGTTCTGCCATATTTATTCTTCTCTTTGGCCAGGGAAGGAGCAATGGTCAGCAATGCCAGGATGGCCTCTTTGTGGCCTTCAGCAGCAGAGCAGTGGAGAGCCGTATTGCCACACTTATTCTTCTCTTTGGCCGGGGAGGGGTCAAAGTCCAGCAATGTCTGGATGGCCTCTGTGTCGCCCCTGACAGCAGACCGGTGGAGAGCTGTTTCGCCAAACTTAGTTTTCTCTTTGGCCAGTGAGCGGTCAAACTCCAGCATTGTCTGGATGGCCTCTGTGTGGCCTTTAGCAGCAGCCCAGTGGAGAGCCGTCCAGCCAATGTTACTCTTCTCTTTGGCCAGGGAGGGGTCAAAGTCCAGCAATGTCTGGATGGCCTCTGTGTGGCCTTTTTCAGCAGCGTAGTGGAGAGCCGTTTCGTCAATCCTATTTTTCTCTTTGGCCAATGAGCGGTCAAAGGCCAGCAATGCCCGGATGGCCTCTGTGTGGCCTTTTTCAGCAGCTGTGTGGAGAGCCGTACGGCCAAAGTTATTTTTCTTTTTGGCCAGTGAGGGGTCAAAGGCCAGCAATGTCTGGATGGCCTCTGTGTGGCCTTGAAGAGCAGCTGAGTAGAGAGCCGTTTTGCCATTGTTATCCTTCTCTTTGGCCAGTGAGCTGTCAAAGTTCAGCAATGCCCGGATGGCCACTGTTTGGCCATTATAAATAGCGTAGTGGAGAGCCGTTTGGCCATTCCTATCCTTCTCTTTGGCCAATGAGCGGTCAAAGTCCAGCAATGTCTGGATGGCCTCTGTTTGGCCTTTAAGAGCAGCGGCGTGGAGAGCCGTTTGGGCATCGTTAGTATTCTCTTTGGCCAGGGAGGGGTCAAAGTCCAGCAATGTCTGGATGGCCTTTTTGTGACCTTTAGCAGCAGCTGTGTGGAGAGCCGTTTCGTCATCGTTATTTTTCGCTTTGACCAGCAGTGGGGAGCGGTCAATTTCCAGCAATGCATTGACGGTCTCTGTGTGGCCTTGACGAGCAGCTTCGTGGAGAGCCGTATCACCATTGTTATTCTTGACATCAACTCGGATGCGCATGGGGGCAATTTCCTTAAATGCCCTGACGATCTCTGTGTGGCCATTACGAGCAGCTAAGTGGAGAGGCGTACAGCCATCGTTCATCTGTTCATTGACTGGGGTTTGATAATTTTTCAGCAGCTCCTTGACGGACTCTATGTGGCCGTTCTGAGCGGCCATATGCAGGGGCGTAGCACCATCTGTATGTGTTTTGACATTGACATCCACTTTAAGCATTCGGGATTCACAATAAGGTGATTCGTCGTCATCGACGCTTTCCCCGTCCTTACGAATCAGTGGCAGTGCCGGTTGCCCGCATTCACTGCATCGGCGTTGATCAAGACTTGTTTCACTCTGTTCATCAAGGTGTCGGGTGATGCACCCCAGGTGGAAAACGTGGGGTTCCGGTTGGCAAGATGTTTCGACCAGTGAGTGTCCACCAAATTGTCCTCTGATATGTTCGTCATTTATACAGATAGAAGAACAATTAAAACGGACATCTGCCCCGTTTCTACCGACACCATCCATCGCTTTAGCCTGCCATTTGACTCAAAACTGTGGGTAGGACAAAAATCAGCAGATTGAGTTCCACAAAAAACAGCAAAAGAATTTTATTAACAAGACGTATGTCGTTAAATCCAAAAGACAGGTACGAAACCAACTTTCACAAGACAGTAAACGTTTATCCGGAATACAAGCAATGGCAACCACAAATATCTGGCAACAGTTCAAGGCGATGATTACTGAGGTGGCGCGGGTTGTAGCCACCATGACCGCTAATAACGGCAATGGCACCAGTCAGGCAGAGCTTCGGGATGGTTCGGTTATTAACATCAAAGGTGAATCTGTGGGTGTTGGCCAGAAGGCATTTATTCAGAAGAGATAAAAGGTACTGTGCCGAGCCTGGCGCAGTATGAAGTGGAGGTTTGAAATAATCAATAATCGGTTCTCCGCTCAATTTTATTGCTCACTTTAGAAGGTAGCCCGATGGTTGGGCTCCATAGTCTTCAAGAAGTTTCTTGCACTCTGTGCGGCCAAACATGATAGCCAGGTCGAGAGCCGTTTCGCCATATTCATCCTTCTCTTTGGCCAGTGAGGGGTCAAAGTTCAGCAATGTCTGGATGGCCTCTGTTTGGCCTTCACAAGCAGCGGCGTGGAGAGCCGTTTGGGCACTGTTATCCTTCTCTTTGGCCAGGGAGCGGTCAAAGTTCAGCAATGTCTGGATGGCCCCTGTTTGGCCTTTTTCAGCAGCTTTGTGGAGAGCCGTACGGCCAAGGTTATTTTTCTTTTTGGCCAGAGAAAGGTCAAAGGCCAGCAATGTCTGGATGGCCTCTGTGTGGTCTTTAAGAGCAGCTTTGTGGAGAGCCGTCAAGCCATCTCTATCCTTCTCTTGGGCCAGGGAGCGGTCAAAGTTCAGCAATGCCTGGATGGCCTCTGTTCTGCCCCAATAAGCAGCGTAGTGGAGAGCCCTTTGGCCACGGTTATCCATCTCTTTGGCCAGTGAGCGGTCAAAGGCCAGCAATGTCTGGATGGCCTCTGTGTGGCCTTTAGCAGCAGACCAGTGGAGAGCCGTATTGCCACACTTATTCTTCTCTTTGGCCAGGGAGCGGTCAAATTCCAGCAATGTCTGGATGGCCTCTGTGTGGCCTTGATAAGCAGCTGAGTGGAGAGCTGTTTGGCCATCGTTATCCTTCTCTTTGGCCAGTGAGGGGTCACAGTTCAGCAATGCCTGGATGGCCTCTGTTTGGCCATCATAATAAGCAGCGAAGTGGAGAGCCGTATTGCCAAGGCTACTCTTCTCTTTGGCCAGTGAGGGGTCATAGTTCAGCAATGTCTGGATGGCCTCTGTGTGGGGTTGACAAGCAGCGAAGTGGAGAGCTGTTTGGCCATCGTTAGTCTTCTCTTTGGCCAGGTCAAAGTTCAGCAATGTCTGGATGGCCTCTGTGTGGCCTTTAGCAGCAGACCAGTGGAGAGCCGTTTCGCCAAACTTATTCTTCTCTTTGGCCAGGGAGCGGTCAAAGGCCAGCAATGCCCGGATGGCCTCTGTGTGGCCATTAGCAGCAGACCAGTGGAGAGCCGTATTGCCACAATTATTCTTCTCTTTGGCCAGGGAGCGGTCAAAGTTCAGCAATGTCTGGATGGCCTCTGTGTGGCCTTGATAAGCAGCTGAGTGGAGAACCGTTTGGCCATCGTTATTCTTCTCTTTGGCCAGTGAGGGGGCAAAGTTCAGCAATGTCTGGATGGCCTCTGTCTGGCCTTCAAGAGCAGCCCAGTAGATAGCCGTCCGGCCAAGGTTACACTTCTCTTTGGCCAGTGAGGGGGCAAAGTTCAGCAATGTCTGGATGGCCTCTGTCTGGCCATTATAAGCAGCGAAGTGGAGAGACGTTCCGCCTGAGTTCTCCTTCTCTTTGGCCAGTGAGGGGTCAAAGTCCAGCAATGTCTGAATGGCCTCTGTCTGGCCTTTAAGAGCAGCGGTGTGGAGAGCCGTGCGGCCATTGTTATCCTTCTCTTTGGCCAGTGAGGGGGCAAAGTTCAGCAATGCCCGGATGGCCTCTGTGCTGCCCCAAATAGCAGCGAAGTCGAGAGCCGTTCTGCCATATTTATCCTTCTCTTTGGCCAGTGCGCGATCAAAGTTCAGCAATGTCTGGATGGCCTCTTTGTGGCCTTTAAGAGCAGCGGCGTGGAGAGCCGTTTGGGCATCGTTAGTCTTCTCTTTGGCCAGTGAGGGGTCAAAGTCCAGCAATGTCTGGATGGCCTCTGTGCGGCCTTTAGCAGCAGACCAGTGGAGAGCCGTATCGCCAAACTTATTCTTCTCTTTGGTCAGTGAGCGGTCAAAGTTCAGCAATGTCTGGATGGCCTCTGTGTGGCCTTTTTCAGCAGCGTAGTGGAGAGCCGTTTGGCCATTGTTATCCTTCTCTTTGGCCAGTGAGAGGTCAAAGTTCAGCAATGCCCGGATGGCCACTGTGCTGTCCCAAATAGCAGCGAAGTCGAGAGCCGTTCTGCCATATTTATCCTTCTCTTTGGCCAGTGAGCGGTCAAAGTTCAACAATGTCTGGATGGCCTCTGTGTGGCCGTTAAGAGCAGCGGCGTGGAGAGCCGTTTGGGCATCGTTAGTCTTCTCTTTGGCCAGTGAGGGGTCAAAGTCCAGCAATGTCTGGATGGTCTCTGCGTGGCCTTTATCAGCATCAGCAGCTTTGTGGAGAGCCGTCCAGCCATCGTTATCCTTCTCTTTGGCCAATGAGGGGTCATAGTTCAGCAATGTCTGGCTGGCCTCTGTGTGGCCTTTAAAAGCAGCGACGTGGAGAGCCGTCTGGCCATATTTATCCTTCTCTTTGGCCAGGGAGGGGGCATTGGTCAGCAATGCTTGTATGGCCCCGGTTTCGCCTTTATAAGCAGCGAAGTGGAGAGCCGTCCAGCTATCGTTATCCCTCTCTTTGGCCAGTGAGGGGTCAAAGTTCAGCAATGTCTGGATGGCCACTGTTTGGCCATTGTAAACAGCGTAGTGGAGAGGGATAGCCGTTTGGCCATTCTTATTCTTCTCTTTGGCCAGGGAGGGGGCAATGGTCAGCAATGCCTTGATGGCCTTTGTGTGGCCTTTACGAGCAGCTAAATGAAGAG